>DASQKG010000199.1:0-4109 GCA_035630655.1 Pyrinomonadaceae bacterium | reverse complement strand
TCTAAATAGCGCCGGTCGGTCAAATCTGGGATTTGTGGCATCTTACGATCCTTGCTTTGATTGTTCAGAGCGTCAGGGTTGTCACCATGTTATTTTACTAGCCGAAACTTTCGCTCTTCTTCGCGAAGTCCGAACTGAGTTTGATAAAGCGAGGCGAACGCGCCGCGCTTGCGCAGCAATTCGGTAAAACTTCCTTGTTCAACAATCTGGCCGTCACGGATAACCAGGATCAGGTCGGCTTGCCGTACGGTGGAGAGACGGTGGGCGATAATGAAGGTCGTCCGGCCAGCCATTAAATGCTCCAGACCCTCCATTATGAGCGCCTCGGTCTCCGAATCGACGGACGATGTGGGCTCGTCGAGAATTAGGATCGGAGCATTGAGCAAGATCCCCCGCGCGATAGTGAGGCGTAATTTCTGTCCCTCCGACAAAGTAGTTCCTTGCTCGCTCACCACAGTGTCATATTTGTCGGGGAGTTGTTGGACAAAGTCGTGAACCTGAGCCACCTGTGCTGCAGAGACGATTTCTTCGAAAGAAGCGTCGGGCCGACCATAAGCGATGTTTTCGCGAATGGTGAGAGGAAACACGACAGGTGGCTGAAGAATCATAGCGATTTCGCGTCGCAGGGACTTCAGCTGGAACTCGCGAATATCGACGCCGTCGATCTTCACGCGGCCCGATTGCGGGTCGTAGAATCGCGGCAGGAGACCCACCAATGTCGACTTTCCCGCACCCGTCGGACCGACGATTGCAATCTTCTTGCCCGCCGCTACGCGAAGGTTGATCTTCTTTAGAACGGGCCGTGATCCGTCATAACCAAATGAAACGTCTTCGAACGAAATCTGTCCTCGTGCTCCTGCCGGACGGAAGATTCTAGAACCGTCCGGCAAGCTCTCCTCGGACTCTAAAATCTCAAATGCCCTGCGCACGCCCACCTTTGCGCTCTGAACCAAACCGTAAGTTTGGAAGATACTGTTGAGCGGGCCATAGAGGGAGGCAAGATAGGAAGTGAAGATGACGATTTCGCCTATCGAAAGATCGCCCGTCAAAACGCGCCGAGCACCCAGCCACAAAATGGTGGCAGTTCCAGCAGCGATCGTTAAGTTTATCACCGCATAATAGAAATTTTGTAGGTTATATAAGCGCAATTCGGCTGCCAGGCTCTCCGTGCTGGCCTGGAGAAAGCGCCGCTGCTCGTCTTCTTCCTTTGTAAAAGCCTGGATCACGCGGATTCCCGATAGGGTTCGCTGAACCACAGAATAAACCGTGCTTCCCTTCTGACGAGCTTCAGTTGCGGCCACAGAGATTTTTTTATTCAAAAGCGCTATTGCACAGAAGAGCGCTGGACACACGGCCATAGCCAGAAGTGTCAGATACCAATCGACCCAAAGCATGACTAGCAACATTCCGGTCAAGAGAACTGAAGCAGAGAGGATGGCAAAAAGTCCGTTCATCGTGAGCGTCTGGATTCCCATTGTATCGGCGGTAATGCGATACATAAGATCGCCGATTTGCTGTCGGCGGTGGAAAGACAGGGAGAGGCGTTGAATATGGCTATAGAGGTCGCGACGAAGATCGTTGACCATGCTTTGGCCGATTCGGATAGTCGTGCAATCGTTGAGCAGTCGCAGCCCTCCTAAAAGCAGATAAACAACAACCAAGCCAATGCAAGCCCACACGAGAAGGCTCTCGGAAGACCAGCCAGGAGCCAATCCCCAGGGCACAGGACTGCCGCTCAGGACATTGTCAATAATGATTTTAAGCGGCCAGGGCTTTAGCAGCTCCAGCGCGCTGATGAAGAAAAGCTGACCCAGAGCGACACTGAAGGTTAGCCAATAAGGTTTCAGATAAGAACGAACGGTGCGTTTCATCAGCGGGATCTCCTCACGACGCTTCTTCCGGTGATTTCTCGACCGGCACGAAGTCCAACTTGTGCGCCAGGGATTCGAGAACGTGATAGAGGATGTGTCCGAGGCGAAACTTCTGATAGATTATGGCGCTGGCGTGAGCCCACCCGATAAAAGCGGTCGCGGCGGCGATCTTCGGCAATGCCAGAGCGACGGCGATACCGGCTACGATTAGATACAAGTAAAGAAACGTAATCGAGATTCGCGACATCCGAAGCGCGCAGCGGACCCTGAGGACTCGTTTACTGCCACCGTGGTTTTCCGTCGCTGTTTTGATTTGGGCTTTGGCCCAAGGCCCCTGGCAAATTTCCAAATCCCACTGGCTCCAGCCCTGATCCATGGCAATGAGATATTTGCGCGGCAAGAGGAACTCCATCATGGAATGGAGCAAACTCTCTTTTTCCTGTCCTTCCTCGTTCCAGTAGGACAAATAGAACGCGCGCTCATGCCATTGAATTCGCGGATCCTGCGTCGGCCCGTTAAGGTCGACCGGCTTGACTTCACGCAACCTGCGTAGGCGCCAGCGGTAGCGCTCGAGTGTTCGGATCGGCGGTCCCAAGTAGATCAGAGAAGCGATCAGAAGAGTGGCCGGCAAGCCACGGAATTGCGGAGCGATGCGGGCCTTGATCGCGCTTGCCAGGCAGCGACTGACCGTGATGAGGAACGGAATCGCTCCGAGCACGAACCATCCGCCAAAAAGAAACGCGCACGCCAGCAGCACAATGGAAAGCACGTTCCATTCGAGCGTGAGTGGCAGACAGGAAAGCACAGAGGGAGGCGGTTGATAGAGGGTTTGAAAAAGGCCACGGCCGAAAACTCCCGAATAGATTCTCGGTTGACGGCTGGACAGATAAGAAGACAGGTCGCCATAAATTCTGCCGAACCAGCGCGATTGCCCGAGCACATTGAACCGGCACGGATGTTTAAAGAAGAGAAGAGTTTCCGCTTTGCCGTAGCCGCGCTGTTGCTTTAAGTAATCGCGAACCGTGTTACGGCGAAAGTGCCAGACCACTGCGGCCGGACTAAAGCCGATCTTGTAACCCTTGTTCTGAAGCCGCCAGCACAGATCGACATCATCGCCGGCGGCGCGAAAAATCGGATCAAATCCGTTGATCGCATCCAAGGCTTCGCGACGAAACGCCATATTGCAGCCCGGGATATGCTCGGCCACTTCATCGTCCAACAAAACATGAGCCGGAGCCCCCGGCGAGACCGCGACGCAAGATGCGACGAATGAATCGTCAGGTGGCGACAGATTCGGCCCACCGACGGCGGCAAACTCAGATGCCTGGAACCGGGCCACGAGATGGGTGAGCCAATCCTCATCGGCAACGCAATCGGCGTCCGTAAATGCGATAATTTCGCCGCGCGCGGCGTCGATACCGACGTTGCGCGCGGCGCTCAAACCCTGATTTTCTTGGTTAATTAGGCGAATGTAGTCGTAGCTCTCGGCAACTTGCAGCGTACCATCGGTTGAGCCGTCATTGACGACAACAACTTCGTAATTGGGGTAATTGAGATTCTCCAGCGAAGCGAGACAATCATTGATCGTTCGCTCGCCATTATACACGCAAACGATAACCGAGACCTTGGGATAGGCGCGAAGAGGCGGCGGCAGCACACCGCCATAGAATTGTTTCACCGAAAAAAACGCGGGCTTCTTGCGACGGCTGCGATCGACCAAGCCAAAGGCCCAGTCATTGACCTGAAACCCGCCATCTCCTGAGGCGTACCAATCGTCAGTCCAAGAAAAGATCACCGTGCCGGCTACGCCGGTCTCAAAACAGGCGCGAACTTGCCAACCAAGAGTTTCCGCTTGAAACGCGTTTCCTTGACGAATTGAATCGATACCAATCTCGGTAAGAATGAGCGGCCGATCGCCCGCCAAGTTGTGAAGGTGCGACAGGTAACGACGGAAGTCGCTCTCCCGGTGTAGATAAACGTTGAAGGCCAGAAAGTCGGCAAAATCCGTTTGAAGGTACTCAGTGGAAGGGAAATTAGCGTAACTTACGAAGGCTTCATGATCGACGCTTTTGACGCAATCCATCAATTCACCAAGAAAAGTGCGTACCTTGTTGCCACCGTACCAACGGACGATTTCCGGTGGAATTTCGTTGCCGACCAAATAAGCGAAGACCGCGGCGTGACGAGCGCATGAGGCCACGTCGCGTGCTACGCTTGCGCGAATGTCCGCCTGAGTTC
>DASQKG010000198.1:0-7061 GCA_035630655.1 Pyrinomonadaceae bacterium | reverse complement strand
AGCGAACGGCAAAAAGCTGACAGCACGAACAGCATGGTGAATGGGCAGGAGCAGACGTTCCTGCCTTTTTTGTTTTAAGACATCATTAACGATGACGAGAGAGGGATTCCCTAATAACAGATCCCTTTACAACATTCCTTTATTGTTGCCCCTGAGATCAAACCCTATGATAAGGCGGTGCAACGCGGAGCGATCTCATTAACACCGTGGCTTTAGCCCGGTGCTAGCATTCGGAATACAAATGGAAAACCGTTTTGAACGGTTTTTTGCTGACGTGAGAGAACCACGGAAACCGTTAGAAACGGTTTGAAGAATCACTTGCACGGCCTTGATCACCGGGCTAAAGCCACGGTGTTAATGAGATCGCTTCGCGTAGGCACCATCACCAGAGCCAAAAACTAGCCCGGATGCCAGTGAACCAGGTCCAGCCGCTCGTGCTAACATGGGCGCCGTTTACCCCAATTTCATTATCGCGAGGTCGGCAAGACGAATGCAGGTTTCGGGACAACCGTCTGCGAATAACCTTGAGGTTCCGGCAGCGGAACCATTGGTTGAAGTCAAACGCGGTGGCATCACCGAGTCGCGGCACCGCGGCCACATCGTCGCAGTGGATCCCGAAGGAGAGATTGTCGCTCATCTCGGCGCACGGGAAACGGTCACATATCTTCGATCGTCGGCCAAACCACACCAGGCGATTCCACTTATCGTTTCCGGTGCGGCTGATCGTTTCGGATTCGATGAAAGGGAAATCGCCCTTGCCTGCGCCTCCCACAGTGGTGAGCCGGTTCATACGGAAGTCGCGGCTTCAATGCTCAAAAAGATCGGTTTGCCACCGGACGCTTTGAAGTGTGGCGTGCATGACCCGTTTAGTCCGGAAGTTACGCGGCAGCTTCGCGAAAAGGGCGAAACAGCCAATGTCCTGCAGAACAATTGCTCGGGTAAGCATGCCGGGATGCTGGCACTGGCCCTGCATCTTGGCGCCCCAATAGAAACATACGACCAGCCGGAAAACCCGGTTCAGCTGGCTATCGGAGACGTGGTCTCAGAGTTTTCCGAGATAGCGATTGAAGACATTGCAGTCGGCGTAGATGGCTGTGGTGTTCCTGTTTTTGGGATCACGGTTAAGGGGATGGCCTTGATGTATGCCCGGCTGGTTTCGCCTTCTGCAAAGTTTGACGAAAAAACAAAAGAGGCGTGCGCGCGAATCGTCTCGGCGATGACGACCTATCCGGAATTGATTGGCGGCACCGCCGATCGTCTGGACACTGAAATAATGCGCGCTGCGCCGGGCCGGCTGGTTTCCAAAGTTGGGGCGGAAGGTGTTTACACGGTCGGCGTTTTACCCTCTGAGGAGTGGCCGCGCGGTTTTGGACTAGCACTAAAGATTGAGGATGGCGACGATCATCGGGCTCGACCAACAGTCGTGATCGAGTCGTTAAGACAACTGGGAATTCTTAAGGATGAATCGCTCGAGGCTGTGGCGCGCTACGCTTTCTTCCCTGTGCGCAACCGGCGAGGAGACGTCGTGGGTGAAGTTACCGCGGAGTTTAGATTGAACCGCGTCAACGACTGATTAGAGACAGGCGATGGCGACTTCTGAGACGGCAAAAGGCAATGGCGACGGCGCTCCGAGAGACGCCGGTCTGAGCAGCCCACCGCTGCAGCGTGACGCGCGCGGCAACGTCGATCCTGATTCCGTACCAGACGTGATTCAGTGGTTTCTCGATTTCGATCAGCGGGTCGCCATCATCAAGCACCCTAACGTCGAAGAAGTCTTTCAGTGGAAACAGGAGCAGGGCCGCCGGGCTGGTGAGGCAGTCTTTGACTTTCGACAAGCCGAGGATCGACTTGCCATCGGCATTATTCAGGCCCTCGCTGAAAACTCGACTGAACAAGGGCTGCATTCCTGGATCAGCCAACTCTTGAACGCGCTTGATGCCGCGTCGAAAGCAAACGAAGCGGCGGCCAATGCATACAAGCTCGATCTCCAGGGTGGCAACTCAATCGTGAAGGAAGCCGAGAAAATCCCTTCGAGCCGCGGTCGTCATGAATTCCTGATCAACTGCTGGCTTGAAACTTTGTGTACCGCAGAAGCCAGGGTCCTGGGATGGCTATACAAAGAGTTCTACGGCCGGCCTTTTGCACCGTAGCCTCGGCATCAGAACCGAAAAGTCGGGGACCGGCTCGGGGTATCCAGGCTCTTTGCTGATGCCCCAAAGAGAATCAAAGAACCCCGCTGTGCAAAATTCTCATGAATGACACCTTGCGTGCTCTTTTTCCGGTTACAGAGCGCACTGTCTATTTGAATCACGCTGCCGTCTCAGCGCCTCCTATTCCCACAATCCAGGCAATACAGTCTTACCTGGCGGACGTTTCGCAGAACGGATCGCTGAATTTCCGTAACTGGCTGGCAGTCAAGGAAAGTGCGCGCGGTCTTCTGGCGACTATGTTAGGCGCAAGACCAGAGCAGGTGGCGTTTGTTCGAAACACCTCAGACGCATTATCAACCGTGGCAAACGGCTTCGACTGGCGACCGGGCGATAACATCGTCACCTTTCGCAACGAGTTTCCTTCAAATATGTATCCATGGCTGCGTGCTCGCGATGCTTTCGGGATTGAAGTTCGTATGTGTGAAGAGCGAGATGGTCGTGTCGATGTCGAGGAATTGTTGCGGCTAATTGATACGAGGACACGGATCGTTACCATCAGCCACGTTCAGTACGCCACCGGTTTCCGGGCCGACCTCGCCCGCATCGCCAATGCAGCACGCACGCATGATGGACTTCTCGTGGTGGACGTTATTCAGTCACTGGGAGTAGTTCCGGTTGATGTCGAATCCCAATTAATCGATGTTGCCGCTGGGGCGTGTCATAAGTGGCTATTGACACCTGAAGGAGTTGGCTTTCTATACCTCTCCGAAAGAGCGCGGGAAAGAATTCAGCCAACCCTCGTCGGGTGGATCAGCGTTCCCAATCCTGAAGACACCAGTAATTTTGAACAGGGTTGGAACAAGGGAACGCTCGCTTGGGAAAGCGGTACAGGTCCGGCCGGCATGATCTACGGCCTGGAAGCGAGCCTGAAATTGTTGACTGAGATAGGAGTCCCCGTTATTCAAACCTATCTCGAAACTTTGACCGACTATCTCTGCGAACGATTGCAGGACTCGGAATATCAGGTGATTAGTTCGCGGGAGCCGCACGAGAAATCACAAATCGTGAGTATTCGACATCGCGGTCCGCTTACTCCGATGGAGCTTTTCAGGCACTTGAAAAAGAAAAACATTGTGACCGCACCACGTGGCAATGGGCTTCGCATAGGCCCACACGTTTACAACACCGTGGAAGAAATCGATCAGCTAGTCGGTGCACTTCCATAAGCCTGTCGGATTATCATTCGCATAATACGGTTGGAATGTATTGAACATGTACGGGCATTCCGCGGCCACGGAAGCATCAGGTCGCCACGTTTTTACCTGACGTCCGAATTTCTTAGGAAACTTGACGACCACTTTCAAACGATCTTCCCCCGAGTGATTTGGCACGCTCGTTGCCAAGAAGGAATCGAAAACAAGAAGGGTAGAAAAGGGTAAATCGGGTCGGCTCTTAGATTGCAGTGAGTGGAAGCTTTGGGGGAGGCGTCCTCTCACATTAAAAGGCAGGCGGTGGCTCTTTCGGGGGAACGGAGTTAACGTTTGCAGTAATCGACGAGCAACCATTGCGAGGCTGCTGATTTCGATCCTGACAAGGCTTGGGGGAGCCTTCCAGGAAAATCAGCAGCCCGCATTATTTTAAGTGGCGCTTACTTTACAGAACCGAAGCGCGGTAGCGCCGGATGCGAGAATCAACTTCTTTCTGACGAAGATTGATTCCAGGATCCGGCGCTACCGCGCTCGGTTCTGTGCGGATACTTAGTTTCCGGGACCCAACAGTCGTGGGGAGTTTGTCGGCGGAGTAATTTCGTCCAGATTGAGGCGGAGCATTCCGCCTGCGTCGCTGTAAGCTTCCTGGGCTTGTTGTTGCTTCCGACGGCGAGTGAACAGGAAAGCACCTAAAAGTCCGCCCATCGCCAAACTCCCTAGTATTACTAAACCCGACGCCTTAACCACGTTTACAAAAACTCCCAGCGTCGTATCAGCAAACTCCCGCACAGCTTCGTCGTAGCGGTATGGATTCTCGCCCAACCATTGAACCATTTGCTGGTATCTCACCTGATCGATCAGCTGGTTTGCCGCTTCCTGATTCGGTGCGTCAAATACAAACACCGCGTAGTTGCCGACACGCCGGTACGCTGTCGGCAAAGGCTGTCCTTGATTGCCTAACTCCTGAAGCTTCGCCAAAATACGCTGGTCGTTGTCAGTGGCAATTTGCGGGGTATTGAATTCAACCAGCAGCATCCTGGGGCCGTTGTAGTTAGCTACTGCTGCTTCTGCACCACCGTGAAAGCTCAAGGCTTCCACAACAGGTTGATTGCCCAACGCCTTATTCAACCCATCTTTATCAACGGCGTACAAGATGTTGTCCAGTACGCTTTCCCAATTTGGGAGATGCTTGATAAGTACGGGGATGTCGCCGTCGCCCTGGTCGAGCGTGTCTGCGAGTGCCCGGGCAATCGCGAGCGGCGTTTCTCCCTTGTTCGCATCATCCGCGGTAACAACCACCAAGGAAGTGCCTTTTACGAATAACAGCCGGTCGCCTGATTGAAATCCTGCTGTCCCTACATTCGCGCGCTCTGATTTTTCCGACGAACGCTTCGCGTTGGTTAGAAGGGCGTAGGCGCCTGAATTGGAAGGCGCGGTCATAAGCGTCAGCCAAAATTTGTGCCCATCCTTCGAAACGTAAGCTCGAGATGCGATTGAAGTGACTCCGGACGTGACATCCAGGTTGAGTTCGGAGCTTGGGGTTACGGCCGGCCCGGCCGCGCGGAAATCGCCCAACCGCTCGGGGAAGAGCTTGGCCGCCGGATCCAGAGGTATTGATTGACCCGTCGCAAATAAAGCGAGCAGCAACACAAAAGCAGCCGCAAATTTGTTTAAAGACTTAAATCTCAAAGGTTAACTCCTAACAGAATCGTGGGTACTTAGAACCCGAAAAAGCTTAGACGTTCCATCGAAGGTTCTGGGTTGGAAAGGGGGTTTTAATCCGGTTTAGTCTACTGCCGCCGCCGGAGTTCACGCAAAAGCAGGTCGGCATAATGGCGGGGATTGCTGATGTTATTCAGCACCGTAGTTCCGCCCATGTCGCTGGCGTTATCCACAATTACGTCCCCAAAGCCGAGGACCCGCTGCGGGATGGTGGCCGAAACCGTCACATCCTGGATTTTGGTGAGTGGAATGTTGCGGGTGGTGCGCGCTATTAGCCCTGTATCGATCTCGATTTTCGCATCGGTCAAAGTGTAACGAACCATATTGCGTCTGAGGTGGTAGTAAGCTGGAATCAGAAGGAGCGCAAGAGCCAGCGGAATCGAAATGTAGGGCGAAACGGGTATCAGCGCCAGAAGAAATACCAGAGCAATTGCCGCGATAACTGCGAGCGCGTAGCCCAGCTTGATGAAGATCATTGTGGGCCGTACGGTGAATATCACGTGCTCGAGATCGTCGTCCTCAGGGCGGGCCGGAATGCCACTCTGTGCCCGCATGATCCGGGTTTGTTCCGTATCGTCAGCCGGCGAACCACATTCAGAACAAAAGCGTTTGCCGGGGGCAATGTAAGAGCCGCAGTTGGAACAGTGCATCTTATGTAGGACAGACATTCTTGTCTGTCTAACGTTCATTCTCTTGCTCGTGAAACAGACAAGGACGTCTGTCTAACCAACGTTCATTCTATCGCTCGTCCGACAGACAGGAATGTCTGTCCTACGGCTGCTTTTTATCGATCGCGAAACCAGCGTTCTGCCAGGCAACAAAGCCGCCGAAGAGAGCCGCCGCGTTGTTAATACCCTTCGCTCTTAAGTCGACCACCGCACGGGCGGACGTATGTTCGTTTGGTCAAGAGCAGTAAGTCACGATCAACTTGTTCTTCGGCAACTCGTCGCTCCGTTTAGCGACGTCGGCCTCGGGTATCAGTTTCGCGCCCCGGACGTGAGCAGTGTTGTAAGCCTCTTCGTTCCGCACATCGATGACTACCGCTTCGTTTTTGGCGAGCATGTCTCGCAATTCAACCGGCGTAATCCGGCGAACACCATCCGCGAATACGGGAGCAGCGGTCTGGGCTGTCCCTGCCGAGGATGTAGATTGGTTTTTTTGTTCCGCCGAATTACAGGCGGTCAGCACTAGTCCTCCGAAAACCAGGACCAAGATTAAGCTCAGAATAGGACGCATCAATTATCCCCCAACATAAACGCGCTATTTGGATGATTCCACTGGAGCTAATTTCTTATGCCCCCACACATTTGTCAACACCAGCCGCATGTAAAGCAAATGTTAGTTTGCTTGATTGCTCGCAACAGCCTATCAACGCTGCTCCACACAGTATCGGCAAGTTAGGTTGCCAAGGTCTGGCAAACTAACAGTTTGCTTTACATCCGAGCGTGATATAGTTTGCGCTTTCCCTCCGTAACCAGAGAAAAATTGATGCTCGAAGAGTCACAAACGCGTCCCGTTCAGTGGGCCAAGGTCATTGACCATACGCGGTGCATTGGTTGTCATGCGTGTACCACCGCATGCAAGTCGGAGAACCTGGTGCCGCTCTCTGTTACCCGCACGTATGTCAAACACGTGGACGTCGGAGTCTTTCCCCAAGCGCGGCGCGCACATCAGGTGACGCGTTGTAATCAGTGTGCGCATGCGCCCTGTGTGACCGCCTGTCCGACAACGGCGATGTTCAAGCGGGCCGACGGCATTGTCGACTTCGATAAATCGATCTGCATCGGCTGCAAGGCCTGCATGGCTGCCTGCCCTTACGACGCGATTTTTATTAACCCCGAAGATCATTCGGCCGAGAAGTGTAACTTCTGCGCGCATCGAATTGACGTGGGGCTGGAACCGGCGTGCGTAGTTGTTTGTCCCACCCAGGCGATTTTGGTTGGCGACATGAACGACGGCGAGTCGTATGTGGCACAGATTA
>DASQKG010000197.1:0-11496 GCA_035630655.1 Pyrinomonadaceae bacterium | reverse complement strand
TGCACGATGTGCCGCACGGACCTGTTTTTCTCTTATCGCCGGGAGAAGAGTGTCTACGGCAAGGTTGGACGGCTAATGTCGGTAATCGGCAGGCGCGAAGTTTAGAGTACAAGCTTCAGCTTGCGTTCTTCCTCGCCAAACGCAACCTGAAGGTTGAACTCTGAACTTCGCGCCCTAACCAACCTACTCAACGTTCAGCCAGACACTTACATCTTTATTCTGTGGCGGAAAGCACACCTCATCGCTACAACTCTGATATCTCATACGCGCTTTCAGCTCGGCCGAGTTTGATGAAAAACCCGCCGGCACAGTCACCGTAAAACGAATCGTGGTCCGTCCTTCGAAAACCGCCACTTTGTTTTTCGAAAACTTCAGCGTCCGCAACAGTGCCCTGGGATAAAGTATTGAACCAACTCTGATACCGCCTGGAGCTTTGATCTTGAGTTGCGTTGGAATCAAAAATCTCTCCAAAGGCTTATTGGAATTGACGTGATAGCCGTGCGGAATATCCATCACGATGGTTCCCCGAACCGTTCGCCCTTTGCGCACCTTACTCGGTGATAACGAACCGTTGACGCCGATATTCGGAGCCGACTGCGGCGACGGCGCTGAATACAAAGTTGCCGGAAGAATGAGAAAAGCCAGGATCAATGCCACTTGTGTTAATCGTAAAAGTTTCATGCGTTGTTTTTCCTATGTCGCAATTGATTGCGGAATGCTTTGAATATTGTTGGTCTCACGCCGGGCGGCGAGTTGGCCGCAGGCTGCAAAAATGTCGCGCCCTCGAGGCCGGCGGATGAAGGCTCGCACGCCTTTCGACTCGAGAATCGATTTGAATTGTTCAACCCTGTACGACGGCGAGGGAAGATAAGGCAACGGATCCGCCGGATTATGTGGAATCAAATTTACCTTCGCCCGCAGAGCATGCCGGTTAAGCAGGTTTGCTAGTTGACGCGCGTGCTCGTCTGAATCGTTAACGCCATCGAGCATTACGTACTCAAAAGTAAACAACTCACCGGGCTTCAATGTCTGCTCAAACTCCTTGCAAGCGGCCAGCAAGTCTTCCAGCGGCCACTTCTTGTTGATCGGCATAAGCTCGTTACGCAGCTCGTCGGTTGGCGCCGCCAGCGAAATTGCCAGATGCGGTCGCGTTGCAATCGTTGCAAGCTCGCGAATACGGGGCACTATCCCCGCGGTTGAAACTGTCACGCGATGCGGCACGATAAAGAGCCCGTGCGGATCAGACATTATTTCCAATGCCTTCATCAGCGACTCAAAATTCAGAAATGGTTCGCCAGCGCCCATGCCGACCAGGTTTGTGCCGTGTGGCGGTTTCTCGCCGCCGCCGTAAACGTCGTTAAGCACGATGATTATTTGTTCGACAATTTCGCCCGCCGTCAGCGACCGCAGCAAACCCAATTGGGCAGTCAGGCAAAACGTGCACTGTAGCGGACAACCGGATTGCGAGGAAAAGCAGATCGTATCGCGGCGTTCTTCGGGAATGAAAACCGTTTCTACCGGAAGATTGTCGTGGGTCTTCATCAGATAGCGGCGCGTACCGTCTTCGGATAAATAACGAGATTCAACGGTAAGTGTTGAGGCGGTCGCGGTTTCGCTCAACCTCTCGCGGAAAGCCTTCGGCAGGTCTGTCATCTCCGCGAAGCTCTGAAGACGACGCTCATGGAGCCCGGAAAAAACCTGGCGGGCCCGATAAGACGGTTGACCCGCTTGCTGCATGAAGCAGGCAAGTTCGTCCAGGGTCAACCCCGCAAGGTTTGTCCGCTTTTCCATTTGGTTCAATTCTAACATCCGCAGATAGGACAGGCATTCCTGCCTGCCAACGGTTCCTAAGAGGCCTGCAAAGTACACGGGCTTCTTGCGAATCTGTGACAGACAGGAATGTCTGTCCTACTAACTCAGACGCGTCTAACGAGAAGCGGGTTGGGCCACGTTTCGACTAGCTCGAAACCGTGCGCGCTACTTATGCGAAATGAAAATGGTGAATGACACTCGCCATTCACCATTTTGACTCTGAACCTTGTACTTAGTGTTTGCTCTTTGCGCTTCGCGCTTCGCTCTTTGCCCTATTGCACTGTGAATTTCGCGGTCGGCGTCAGCGCCTGGCCCGAAACGCGATCACGAATCCGAATTGCCAACTCGTAGTCGCCCGGCGGTAAACCGCGTGAATCAATCAACTTGGCCAACGTTAATTTCTGACCGGCATCGCTCATGCCTCGCCAGTCTTCCGTTTGCTTCCCGAGCTCTTTACCATCTTTGAGAAGCGCGTATTCAACGTCGACCGATGGACGCAGTGTCGTCTGATCAATTCCCGCATTGTAAACCTGCAGGTAAACACCAATCGGGTTACCACGACGGTAGATCCCGGACACGTTTGGAATCACCTTCTGCTGACCGATAACAAATTGGCCCACGGCTGGCTGGTCGCCCAGGCTTTCGAGTTTCGAAGCTAACACGAGTGTCGAAGTCGAAAGCTTTTGCGGATCGTATTTGGGAACAGTAAAACCGACGCGCCGCACGCCCGTGGCTCCGGAGGCCACATCGCGAACAACGACGTCCACTTTGTAAGTGCCCGGCGCCAGCGCGATAGCCTTCTGATAAGCTGATTTCCGATCCTTGGCATCGGTCAACTCCTGGGTCGTCGCGGTGGTGATCACCGGATCTTCAAAGGTCCCCGAACGGCGTCCCGCAAGGGACGTGATTCTTCCAAAGATGTTGATGCGGGCTTCCTGGAGACCGCCGCTATCCTGAAACACCAGATCTTTGTTTTCAGTTTGAATCGTAAAAGCGGTGATTACGCGTTCATCTGACTGCCGGAAAAAGTCCACCCTAATATCAAAGTTGAGGGGATTGTCCTCGATGACCGGTGTGTTGACCCTGGATGCCAGGTCATTGAATTTTACTTGCGGCGGACGCTGAAGGTCGGCCAGCAGTTGCAGGCGAGAAAACGGGCTATCCTGCTCCCGTTGATAGTGATTCGCACCACTATTCACACCCGTGATTCTGTCAGCCTTGTTACTAAGCCCCAGCTGCTCCGAGAGCGTCAGACCGGCTCCCGGCACCATCAACATCGCGTCCTTCTCATCGGGACTACGCGCAATGCGATACTCGCCGCTACCCGTTGGATCGACAAATTCGATCTCCACGCCGGAGCCTACGCCGGCCAGATAGCGGTAAAACCAGATCTCGAAAGGGTATGTCGTAGTGGAACCACCACCGTGGTAGGAAGGCCGGTCGTAGCTACCGCCCATCGGATGGGTCTCTCTCTCGTCGGGCTTGCCATACATGATCCAGATACGGCCACGATCCGTTTTCCAACCCGGAATACCTGAAGCGAAGTGTTCATTGGCGTAAGCGATGCGCTCGTAGTATTCCTCTTTGAATTCGTTTTCGTCCGTATCCGGATCCGGATCGCGACGCCGCCAAAACTCTTCAATAAACTTTTCCCGCTCGTCGTCCGTTTGCAGACGCTTGAACGCTCGGCGCTCTTCGTCAGTAATGACGTAGGTCACGTCTTTTTCCAGCCAGTCTTTGTAAGCCTTCTTTAATTCAGTCTTAACATTCCGTGGCTTATCCATCGGATCCTGGCTCTGCCGAGGGTCTTGCGCGAAGCCGGGCAAGAAAGCGCCAGCCAGAAGTAGGGGGAGAATCGCCAAGCGTAAAGCGGCTTTCTGGAACGACATAACTAAACTCCTAACAAATGTGTCTGAGACTCAACACGATACGGCAGCAGGTTCGGGCCCGATGCGGAAGCACCGGATTCTAAGGTTTCACCGAGAACACAGTCAAGATGCCGCGAGGACGGTGTTTCGTTGCCTTTTTGTGGAGGCAAAACGGACTCAAATAATTCCGGCTAAAGCCAGTTAGAGTTGTAAAGCAAACTGTTAGTTTGCTGTAGCGGCCTAACAGGCATCTCTGAATTCAACCACGCTTATTAGGCAAACTAACAGTTTGCGTTACGTCTCGATTATCAAACTCATCCGGAAGCGGTCCGCGGGCGGCTAAATATCCAGGCCACGAATATGGACACCACGTAAAGGACAGCCATTGGCGCCGCAAACAAAAGCATGTTTGGAATATCGCTGGTAGGCGAAATGAGGGCGGCGGAAATAAGAATTACGATTAGCGCCGTCTTCCAGATTCTAACCAGAAACCCCGCTGTGACCAGGCCGATGCGGGCGAGAACGTAAGTGACTGCGGGCATCTGGAAGACGATTCCCATACCCAACATGACAAGAATAATGAAGTCAAAATAGTCGTCCGCCTTCAAAAGAAGCCGGAAATCCGAGCCTAAGCCCAGCAGATATTTCGCGGCCGGCGGAAAAATAATTTTATAGGCAAACATTGCCCCCAGCACGAATGAGATCGACGACAGGGCAATGAAAGGCGTCACGTACGCACGCTCATGCGGGTAGAGACCGGGCGACACGAAGCCCCAGATCTGCCAAAGCAAGAATGGAATCGACAAACAGACTGCCGCATACAACGAAACTTTGACGTAAAGCGTGAAAGGCTCGGTGGCGCTTGTGACTATTAGTTTGTCGCTGGTGCCTGAAAACTGTTCCGCCGTAGCTGTGAAATCTACGGGGAGGCGGACGCCTTTTGGAATAATAGTGTTTCCTGCGTAGAGCGGCTCCTCCGTAAACAACCCCAAATTTCCCTGAGCACCCCTGACGGCGCGAGCCAGCACCGAAACCCCCGCAGGAATCACGATGGTCCCCATCTTTGTCTCTTGCGGAAAGATGTAGCGTCCGACTTCGTTTTCCTGAAGCGAGGTCAAGGGCAGAATCTTTTCATTGCCCGTCAAGCCGCTAATCGGGACCTGTTGCCTCTGTGCTTCCGCGAGGGCTCGCTCGACCGGAACTGCCAGGAATGCGTAAATCCGAGCGGAAACAAACCAGCAGGCCATGCCTGCAACAAACACAAACAGGACCGAGCGAATCAGACGACTGCGCAATTCGTCCAGATGTTCGAGAAAGGACATCTGGCCGCCGAGTTCATCTTCCTTGCCTTTACCTTTGGCGAGTGGTCTAAGAAATGTTGACATTAATTTGCTGTGGCCCAACTAACTTCAGAGCCACTCGCGTTTCGGGAGCGGTTCCGCCGGTCCAACCGTATCCGTTTGGCTGGAAGAAAGGTCTGTGTCTACACCGTTTGCTTGTCGGGGTATGACGCTATCAGGCTCAACCGGCTCAATGGTCGGTGTTGTTGTAAAGGGCTGGTTATCTTCCAGCGCTTCCTGGTTGCTCGATATTGAGTCGTTGGCCGATGAAAAACTCGGCTCCAGATCAAGCCGGGACAAATTCAGATCTTCCAGGCTTACTTCTTTTTCCCAGGTACGCTTGAAATCTTCAGAGGCCCGACGGAAGTTCGTGAGGTTCTTGCCGAGGGTTCGGCTGAGCTGCGGCAGTTTGCGAGGCCCGAAAAATACCAGCGCCATTACAAGAATGAACGCCAGTTCGGTGCTCCCAAGTGACTCGAAAATCAGGAAAACCACTTTTTGAAGATACCTCTCAGCAGCATAATCCCGAAAGCTCTGTGAACTTTGATGATTGTACCCTGTGCTTCTATAAACGAGAAACTTCATGCGGAAAGGCTTCTTGACATGCGCTTCCAGTCTCCCGCAACCTTACTACCGATCAAGATCCAGAACGTGAGAAGACGATTTTTATGGCAGGTTCAAGTGACAACTCGCCTGAATTACACCGAGCTGACACCGGTTCACTCGAGCGATTGGCATTTGTCGCTGAACAGGTGGCATCGACCACGAAGAAACTCGAGAAGGCCGCCTTTTTGGGAGACTATCTCAAGCAGCTCGAAGACGTGGACTTAAGCCGCGCCGCTCGCTACTTTGCCGGACACCAATTTGCTTCTAACGATTCACGAACCACCAATGTGGGCGGCAGTATCATTTCAACGGCTTTGAGTGAGGCGACTGGGTTGAGCCGGGAGACGTTAGCACCGATCTATGTCCGGCTCGGCGACCCGGGTGAAACTGCGTATGAAGCCGTTAGTGAAGCGAAACGGTTCGGAACTCCAACGATTAGCCTTGCCGAAACCGAGTCAATCATCACGCGTCTTAGTGAGACGCGAGGCATCAAAAACAAGTCTGCAATCTTAATAACCGTTTTGAGTCACGCGACGCCGCTCGAAGCAAAATACCTAATCAAGCTGCTTGCTGGTGACTTAAGAATCGGTCTCCGCGAGGGCCTCGTTGAGGATGCGATCGCGAGAGCCTTCGAGCAGCCTCTCGCAAAAGTGGCCCAGGTAAACATGTTGCTTGGTGACATCGGGGAAACAGCCGTGCGCGCGCGACGAAACGATCTCGACGACGTCGGTCTGCGACTGTTTCATCCGATTAAGTTCATGTTGGCGACCCCCGCCGTGGATTTAGCGGACATCGCCAGAACCATGCCGGATGACTTTTTTGTCGAAGACAAGTTTGATGGAATCCGCGCTCAAGCGCATACAAAGGACGGTCGGGTTGCAATCTACTCCCGTACCATGGATGAGATCACACATCGTTTCCCCGAACTGCTTGAACCTCTTCGGAAACTTGGTATTGACGCAGTGATTGACGGCGAAATCGTACCGGCGCAAGGTGATCGAATTCTGCCTTTTAGCGAACTTCAGAAACGGCTGGGGAGAAAGACCATAGGCGATGATCTCTTAAAGGAGGTGCCGGTGATTCTGGTGGCTTACGATCTTTTCTACGCCCGCGGAAAGGTCCTGACTGACGTGCCGCTCGAGGAGCGCCGCAAGATTCTGGCAGAGATAATTCCGGCCGAGGGAACGATTCGAGCTTCAATGGCCAAACGGTTTGTTGAAGTCGCGGCCCTTGATGATGAGTTTAATGCTGCGCGCGCCCGGGGCAACGAGGGGTTAATGGTCAAAAGTCCTGCGTCATTTTACAAGCCGGGAAGGCGCGGGCGCGAATGGCTGAAAGTGAAACGCGCGATTGCTACGCTCGATGTGGTGGTTACCGCGGTCGAGGTAGGACACGGTAAGCGCAGAAATCTGCTGTCGGATTACACGTTCGCAGTCCGGCGCGCTGAAGGTGATAACGAGTTATTAAACATCGGGAAGGCATATTCCGGCCTAACGGATGCGGAGCTGGCGGAAATGACGGAATGGTTTAAGAGTCACACCCTTCAGGAATTCGCACACGGAAGAGTGCGTTTGGTAGAGCCGAAAATTGTGATCGAGGTGACATTTGACCGGGTTCAGCCTTCCAAGAGACATAAGAGCGGCTACGCTTTGCGGTTTCCCAGAATCCTAAGACTGCGACCTGATAAGAAACCTGAGGAAGCGGACACTCTGGAAACCGTGCAAAAACTAGTCGCTGCTAACATCAACTGAGGTTGGAACACTGCGTAGCCTGCCCCATGCAGCATCTGAAGCAGTCTCGCCAAATGCCTTATGGAAAAGGTTTTCCCCTAATTCCCTCTTGCTTTGGCATGCCGTATGAAGGTAGCATGCGCCATATCACGGCCACCCTGCCAGGCATGTGTTTACCACACGCCCGGCAAGTCTCAATCCGAAGGGGCGGTGACTTGTCAGTGCAGATTGGGAACTGATTTGCTTAGCGCGGCGTTAAAACAGCGCTGCAAGTGTCAGTAGAATGGCAGTCAATTCTGATGTACCCATGTCTTCGGTAGCGGATGATTCACAGCCGGTCAAGCAGATGTCTCCAGGCGCCGGTGGTGGTGGTTGTGTTACGCCTGGTGTGCTGATGTCTCCCATAAGTCCTGGTGTTTGAATATCTCCCGCGTAGGCGGTAACGGTCAAAGCCAGGGCGAGAACCGCTGCGGTGCAGATCGCTTTTAGCGTTTTCATGTTTTTCTCCTAAATTGATTTTTCGGGTTGATAAAGACAGTTAAGTCCTGTGGATGGGAGCCAACAACTAGTTCTTTAACGAGGCGCATAATAGCCGCCCGGTAATTCTCTTGCAAGGAGTCTTGCATAAACAACAAAGATGGAGCCTCACATGAAATTAGATTCCACAATGCAACAGCAACGAACAGAAACGACGGGTGGTCTTACTGAGCGGGCGCACTTGGCTTGTTTGCGGGCTAAGCAACTTGAAGAAGCAGGCGATTTTGAGGCTGCGCGAGAGGCGCTCAGCGAATTTTGGCAGCGCATCGGAGAACGCCCGAAAGTTGACGGGCTCAACCCCAAAGGGCAAGCGGAGGTGCTGCTGCGTACAGGTGCTTTGTCCGGCTGGATTGGCAGCGCGCAGCAGATTGCGGGCGCCCAGGAAATTGCCAAAGATCTGATCTCAGAGGCTGCCAGAATTTTTGAAACGTGCGGTTTCCCTGAACCTGTGGCGGAAGCGCGGGTTGATCTGGCGATCTGCTATTGGCGCGAAGGCGCGTTTGACGAGGCCAGAGTTAGCCTTGCTGACGCGTTGCAGCAGCTCGGGGATCTCGAAAGCGAGCAGAGGCTACGAGTGCTTTTGAACCTGGTTGTGGTCGACGTCATGAGTCTCAGGTTCGAAGATGCATTGAGAACGAACCGTGAAGCGGCGCCGCTGTTTGATTCGAGTACCAATGTGGCACTCAAAGGGAAGTTTCATAATCAATACGCAAATGTACTTAAGCACCTCGGCCTGGCTCGAAACAGCGCCGACCTCATCGATCACGCACTGGTGGAATACTCGGCGGCATCCGTATATGCCGAGCAGGTTGGCAACAAGCGTTTTCTCGCCAGCGTAGAGAACAACGTAGGAAATCTTTTTGTTCGCCTGAATCGCTTCGAGGAAGCCCATAAACATTTGGACCGCGCGCGGCTACTATTCACCTCACTCAAAGAGAAAACTTTGGTGGCCCAAGTGGACGACTCGCGTGCCCGGGCATTCATTTCTCAGGGTCAGCTTACAAAGGCTGAAGTCGTATCTCGCGGAGCGTTCAAAGTATTGGCTGAAGGCGAAGAGCTTTCGCTACTCGCTGAAGCACTGACGACGCATGGAACGGCCCTGGCTCGTTTGGGAGACTACTCGAAGGCCCGAGCGACTCTGGAGAAAGCGCTTAGGACGGCCCACACTGCGGGCGATCCGGATAGTTCCGGCGTGGCCGCTCTCTCTATGGTAGAAGAGTTGACCGAACAAATGCCCCGGGCCGATCTATTCTCGTATTACCGAATTGCGGAGACCGAACTGGCGCGCTCGCAGCATCCGGAGATTCAGAGCCGCCTTGGACGATGCGCTCGCCTCCTCCTGGCAAACGAGGCGTTACCTGCTGCGGAAGGCGCCGTTCATGCTTCCACCCAAGCGGAAACAGGTTCGCAGCTGCCAGTGGAAGCTTCCGTCCCAGACGGTGAGGCCGCAAAGGACGCTTCTCTTGAAGAACAGGTTTTGATGTACGAGGGTCAGTTAATCAGAAGCGCACTGCAGTCGGCTGACGGAAGTGTTACGCGCGCGGCTCGTATGCTGGGGATTACCCACCAGGGTCTTGCGTTTATTCTGAATGGCCGTCACAAAGATTTGTTGGCAGCGCGCAAACCCGTAAAGAAACGGCGACGCAGCATAATCCGTTTTCATTAAGTTTTGTTTTAGATAAGCCAGCCTGGTAACCCAGTCGTCCACATCCCACGCCGGTCTTTTTCCGCGAGCTTCGGATGCAACGCCGACGCACCTGTTTGTGCTCTAATCGGAAGTTCAAATATCATCCGTTTTCAAATTCCTTAAGATAAAACTATGAAAACTGCAACGCTTGTTCTTATTAGTATCATCTTCTTGTCCAGCGCGATCGGCGGCGCTCAGACCCGCGGTCGACGAGGTTCTAGAACGCCGGCTGTACCCAAGTCTCTTCCGAGTCCGCCGGTTACTGAACCGACGCCTGCGTCGATACCAACCGGGCCGCCGCCTGCACCGTTACAGCCGGTCCTTTTGGCAGTCGTAAATGGCCAAAACGTAACGACGGCAGAGATTGATCCGAAGGTCCGCGAAGAGGTCGAGAGCTTGCCTCTAAAAATCGCCGAAGCTCGCCGGCAGGTGTTGGAATTGGAAATCAACACTCTGTTGCTGGAAAGTGAAGCGCGAAAACGGAAGCTCACTTCACAACAGTTCTACGACACAGAAGTCACGAAAAAACTGACACCACCCACGGCCGCAGAGATAGACAAGTTTATCAGGGACAATCGTGAGCAAATCGACCAAAGCGATCCGGCGCGAGTACGCGAAGACGTAGCCGCGTTTTTGCTTGGTGAAAAAGAGGCGAAGATTTCCGGAGACCTGGTGAACCGTCTTCGGTCGTCAAATCCTGTCGTCAAAGGGGCGGACTTCACTGGGGACAATCTGGCGCCATCTATTGTCCTTGCAACCGTCGGAGGACGGACCATAACCGCCGGCAAAGTAAACGAGCGGCTCAAGTCCATTATCTATCGACTGCGTCTGAATACATGGGAGATCCAAAAGCCTGCTTTGGACACGACGATTAACGATTTGCTTTTACTGGCCGAAGCAGACAAGCGCAACGTTCCTCCGGAAGAGATCGTGCGTAAGGAGATAAGCGAAAGGATAAAGTCGCCGACTGATGCCGAGGTTGAAAAATTCTACACAGACAACAAGGCGCGAATTAAAGAGGACCTCAATTCGATCCGAACGCAGATTGCCAATTATTTGCAGGAGCAGGATCGGGCGCGGCTGGAGAGAGAGTTTTCTGAGAGGCTTCGAAAAGGCGCCGACGTTCGTTTGATTACTTCGGAACCGGAACCGCCTGTGCAGACCATTAGCGTCGACAACGACCCGTCACGCGGCGACGCCAACGCGCCGGTGACGATTGTCGAGTTCACTGACTTCCAGTGCCCCTCATGTGCCGCCATGCATCCCATCCTTGAAGACGTGTTGAAGACTTATGGAAGTAAAGTCAGACTGGTAATCCGCGATTTTCCGTTGAACATGCACGCGCACGCGCGGAAAGCGGCAGAGGCAGCTAACGCCGCCCACGCCCAGGGGAAATTTTTCGAATACGCAGCCTTGTTGTTCAAACGACAGAACGCTCTCGATGTGCCTTCACTTAAGAAGTATGCGACTGAGGTGGGATTGAATCGTGCACAGTTCGATTCTGAGTTGGACAGCGGAAAGTATGCGCCCGAAGTCAGGCATGACATCAGCGAGGGTGAGGTTTATGGCATCGACAGCACGCCGACAATTTTCGTAAACGGTGTGGCGCTGAGAGTGTTTAGCGCGGCTGGATTGAAACAAGCCGTGGACCGTGCACTCGCCGGTCCAAACGCCTCCAGGGGCTCGACCCCCTAGAGCCTTCCATCCTGAAGGCTTCGGTCCTTCGCAAAGAGTTAAGGCGATCCACGAAAAACACGAAATAACTCTAAGCAGGATTGGAGTGACCCCCTAGATTGAGACACTCGAATTTGACACACTTTAGCAGAAGAAAGGAGCTGCCAAGTGGGAAAGAAACGAGTGGGACGATATTCGGTGAAGTTTCGTCGAGTAGTAGTGGAGCGCATGAAAGGATGCAA
>DASQKG010000196.1:0-8035 GCA_035630655.1 Pyrinomonadaceae bacterium | reverse complement strand
ATCTCTGCGATTGAAACCATGGCCCAGGTGAAGAAAGTTCACAGGAACGAGATGTTTCAGCCCGTGCTCCACAAGAGCGTCGACTACATCCGCGCACCCAAGGTTTACGGCTCGGTAAAACATCTTGGCCCCGACAATAATATCGCCGAAGGCTACGAGGGCTACGGAGTCAACATCGCTGTGCTCGACACAGGTATTGATTGGACGCACCCGATGTTCGGCGGCGATCCAACTCCGCCACGACTCGGCGTCGCTCCCGAGGTGGCCGGTGTTAACACAAATAAAAAAGTTATCTATAACCTGCCGCTAACAGACATCGCGGCCAACGATGGCTTTGGCCACGGCACGCACGTCGCTTCGACGGCCGCGGGTTACCTGGCGCGACATCCGGGCGCTGACGGCGTTCCCGCTACCGGGGACGAATTTGATCTGCACGGCGTCGCACCGCAGGCGAAGCTAATGTCCTACACCGTGTGCAGCAACATTCGGTCGATCCCTGGCAGCTTAGGACTTCCATCGATTGGCGGTTGCGAGGCTGCCGACATAACCATGGCTCTTGAAGATTCAGTTTCGCCGTTCACGCTCACAGGGCTGCACACGAAGCCGGTCGCACATGTCATCAACCTCAGTTTAGGTGGGGGCGGTGGCCCGGACAACGTGACGGCCATCGCATGCAGCAATGCAGCGCTCGCGGGTGCCACTGTGGTTGCGGCCTCCGGCAATTCCGGCCCCGGCGAGGGAACGACTGGTTCACCGGCAGCGGGCGTTCACGTCATCTCAGTCGGCGCGACCACGCATCCGGGAGCTGCCGCATCACTTTGGTCGGGCGAGTTGTTACAAGCTTCCGCTTTCCCGTCGGCCACAACTGGCGCAATCACACCAGCGAATAATTTTCCAACCGCCGCGGGCTTCAACCGCATGACGTTGTTCCCGATGCAAGGCACTGCGAGCCTGCCTACCTCCTCGATGGCCCAACGTTATGCGTATGTCGCCCTCGCTGAGGGGACCTGGCCTGCCAGTGTTCGCGGTCGCATCGCTCTTGTTAGAGACGCTCTGGGAGCGACCAACTTTGACATTATCATGCAGGCCTTCAACGCCGGCGCGGTTGGCGTCATCGTTTTCGACAGCCGCGGAACTGTGAATGGTGTCAAGACTCTTATTCCGGCAGCCACCATTGCGCCCGAAGACGGCGAAACGCTGCTTGATGCCATCTCCTCGGCAGACAACAACGCTGTCGACCCACCCAACGGAACCGTATCGGAATTCCCGATTCGGATGAATCCATTCACCAGCGCCAGCTTTGTTGGCGAGATGGGCGATTTCAGTTCTCGCGGCCCAGTGCGTGGCCTTGGGCAGGTTAAGCCTGACGTTTCAGCGCCAGGGGTTGCAGTGCTGGCAGCGGCGCCGCCGGCAAGCGTGGTGGGTGCACTCGGTACTCTCGAAAACACACCGCAGTACGCGCACCTCGACGGTACCTCGATGGCGACACCACACGTTGCAGGCGTAGTTGCACTCATCAAACAGGCGCATCCAGACTGGTCACCAGACATTATTCGCACCGTGCTAATCAACACGTCGACGAATATGCGCGACCAGGCCGGCGCACCGAAAGCCGACGGTCACACGACGGCAGACTCGATCATTGCGCAGGGCGGCGGTCTCGTCGACGTTCCTGAAGCGATTAACGCCAAAGCATTAATGGGCGTTACTAACTCCGACCCACAAGGTCCAATGGATGAGCCTGCGATTCTCGGCAGCCATTCCTTTGGCGAAGTGCCGGTGATCAATAGCCGTGTAACCCATACCGTGCCCGTCACGGTTACCATTCGAGATCTTTCAGGCCAGGGTGGCACATACAACCTCGGAGTGGCCAACAACCGCGACCTGCAACTCGCCGGTATTAACATCGCTACATCGCTCGGCAGCGTCAACGTGCCTGCGGGTGGCGATGCCAGCTTCACTGTTAATGCTACGGTGAACGGCGATGTGTTGCGCGACTCAATGGCGGCCAAGATTTACGGGACGTCTATCGTCTTTGAACAGATTCAGATGCAATGGTTTGTTACGGCGCGACGGTCCGACGGTGGTGAATCGCTGCGGATGCCGTTCTTTTTCCGGCCCGGTCCGTCCATGCCCAACGAGCCTACCGTAGTAACCAGCGTGGTTACCGACATCATGCCCGCGGGTGATGCCGGCGCGCAGCGCGATACGCTTGGATTCCAGCCGGAGTTGAACGGCGTAACCTACAAAGACATTCCATTCAACCTCGATGCTTCGACTTTCCGCATTGAGGCAACTACGGAGTGGATGCAGGTGGGCGAGACTGGTCAGCCCGATCTTGACTGTCAGCTTCTCGGTCCGGATGGCGAGGTCGTTAACCAGTCGGGCAACAGCGTCGGTGGCGAGTTTGTGAGCGTTACAGTCACTCGCCCGGGCACCTACACGCATCGCGTGATCGGGTTCGCCAATGCCGGGACCGAATTTACAGTCATTACTAAACTGACCAAGGGCAACGCGCCTCCGGTCATGGACGGAATCGCGGGCGACTTCACAGACGCTCAAGGCAAACCCGTAGATTTCGACGGCTCGATCACCTTGAATTGGCAACCGACAAGCGGCTCGAGCAGCTACGAAGTTGAACGCTCCACGGATGGAACAAACTACGAACTCATCGGGAGCACCGCGGCAACCACACTGGCACTCACGGATCAGCCAAATGGCGAGATTTCCTACCGCGTCAGTGCACTAGCTCCGGGTCAGGTCGGTTTCTACGTGACTGCGCCGAGTAATGCTTCGTCAATTCAAATTGATCGTAGAAGTAAGGTAGACATCACTACCCAGATTTCAACCGCGATGTCTAACGTAAGCCTCAGCGGGGGCGTGTTTAGGATGGACCTGAACATCACCAACAAATCGACCTCGACCTATGTACCGTTGGTTGAACTAAACATCGTGGGCATCAACTCCGGTTCGGGAACCGTCACTGTTAAGAATGCTGACAATGGCGGAAACGGCAGGAGCCTTAGCAACGCCGCGCTGTTTGGTTATTCAAACCTGCTGGGTGCGGACCAGGAGTTTACCGCCGCTGAGATAACCGGCAACCGGACGTTGCAGTTCAACAATCCGGCTGCGGAGTTGTTCAGCATTGACGTTGTCGTGACTGCATTCCAGCGCGGGGCAAGTGGAGCCGGCGGAGAGGCAGGAGCGGCCGGAGAGCCGGCAGGCGGCGGCGCAGGGGCGGGAAGCTCTGGAACGGGACTGTTATCACTGACGAAGGTGATGCGTATAACAGTAAACCCATTAACGAAGACAGCGTCCGCAAAGCTGCTTTAACACTTAACACTCCATAAAGCAGAAGCGCGTGAGGGTTGTAATTAACTCTCACGCGCTTTTGCTGTGTAAGAGTGCAAAGTCTCCGGGGGCGACGCTGAATAGTTCGAGGTTGGAAAGGATGGTTTACCCCCGCTCGTTGAATACCACGATCTTACGCGGGGGCATAGCCCACCTTCCCAACCTCGAGGTATTGAAGAGTTCCTCCAAAGTTCAGCCGCTCGGCCCGGAAATATCTTTAATTAAACTCGAGCTGCTCAATCGATCCAGCACGTTGTTTGTAATTTCAAGAAAGGGAAGATTCGAATCCATCTCATCAATAGCCGCTTTGATCAGCCTGAGCCAGGACACAGTCAGGTCCTCCTTGTACTTGCCTTGAGCCACGCCGTGATGGCCCAGAAAGCGAAGTAACCCCATTCGCATTTTTTCGAGCGCTTGCGCCTCGTTTGAGTGATAGAGATACCACACGGCAACTGTCAGATGTTGGCGATGCGTAAACGCTTCTTTGGCGGTGGTACAGTTTTCGAAACCTTGGACGACTGCTTCAATCTCGGGTTCGTTTGAGTAGTGGTTCATGGTCTGAGTGGGACAGACATTCCTGTCTGTCTCTCGTTGCGTTAGTAGGTCGTACGAAAAAGCGAGGCGGACCGAATAATCGATCCGCCCCGCCTGGATTCCTGTTTATCTTAAAGCTTATTTCGCTAAAGCTGCATTCGAATGAGCAGTCAAACGTGATTTGTAACGAGCCGCAGCATTCTTATGCAACGCACCGTTTTGCACCGCTTTGTCAATTGTCGAAATCGCTTGCGGTAACAACTCAGTGACCTGCTTGGTGTCGCCGGTTCCCAGCGCGCTACGCAGGTTCTTGATCGACGTTCTTACGCGGCTGCGATTACCGCGATTGATCTTCCTGCGCCTCTCGTTCTGGCGCATACGTTTTTCAGCTGACTTATGATTCGGCATTCAAAACTCCAGTAATTCGTCCAACTAAAGTGTTCTTAAAGAGTATTGTCGAGACCAGTTTACACGATGATGGCCCGGGCGCAAGTGACGGAGTATATGGAGGCCGATCATGAGTGTCAAGCAGGGGTGCCTGGCGGGTTAGACAGAGTCATCGTGCGGTAGAGGCTAGAAGTTCAGAGTTCAGCCTTCGGGCTGTGGCTTCGCCCCCGCAAGCTAAGGCTTGAACTCTAAACTTCATCGGGTACCGGGAGATTGCTCGTCTTGAGCATTCGATTTGACACCCCCGAAGGCTTATAGTAGCGTCGCACTCACAGCATATGCCGGTAATCGTTTTGCAGACTCACACGCCCGCCAACACACTTCATTCACGTTATCAATCTTTCAATCGACCGAAGGAGATCGTCCCAGCCTTTGAAACAAATTGAACTACCACCCCGCGGGTTAGAAACGCTCTTTGGTGTTCACGATCAGAACATCAAATACCTGGAAACGCTGCTCGACGTTCGCATTGACGCGCGCGGACAGGACGTGTCTATCGACGGCGATCCTGAAGACGTTAAGACGGCGGAACGCATCCTTGAAGATTTCTCCGAACTCTTCCGCGAAGGCCGGACGTTCACTGACAAAGAGCTGCGTGAGGCGTTCGCGCAGATTGCGGAAGATCGTGCGTTTAGCCTACGCGATTATTTCACCAAGGCACGCTTCAACCCTGCCGGTAAGAAGCAGGTGGCGCCGAAGTCGGCAACTCAACGGAAATACATTCAGGCAATTCAGGAGCAGGACGTTGTGTTTGGCATCGGCGTGGCCGGCACCGGAAAGACTTATCTTGCGGTGGCGTTGGCGGTCCAGGCACTCATGCAAAAGCAGGTAAACCGCATCGTGCTTGCGCGTCCAGCGGTAGAAGCTGGCGAGAAGTTGGGCTTTCTTCCCGGCGACTTGCAGGAGAAGGTCGATCCATATCTCCGGCCGCTTTATGACGCACTGTTTGACTTGATCGACTACGAACGGGTAACGAAGCTCCTGGAGAAGCAGGTGATCGAGGTAGCGCCGCTGGCCTTCATGCGTGGCCGCACCCTCTCCGACGCTTTCATCATTCTCGACGAAGCGCAAAACACGACCAGCGAGCAGATGAAAATGTTCCTGACGCGCATCGGCTTCGGTTCGAAAGCGGTCATCACCGGCGACGTGACCCAGGTGGATCTGCCGGCGGGGAAGCGCAGCGGGCTGATTGAAGCCGAGCGTGTGCTGGCGAATCTCGATGGCATCGAGTTTATTTACTTCACCGAAAAAGATGTTGTTCGCCACAAGCTG
Organism: Pyrinomonadaceae bacterium; assembly: GCA_035630655.1. Classification (GTDB taxonomy): domain Bacteria; phylum Acidobacteriota; class Blastocatellia; order Pyrinomonadales; family Pyrinomonadaceae; genus PSRF01. Next base: position 2,431 of record DASQKG010000196.1, on the reverse strand, counting down.
GTCCAGATGATTATCAAAGCCTACGACGAGCACTCGCGTAAGCGAGACATCTGACGGGCAACTGCAACTTGCGCAGCTTTACAGAACCGTGGCGGTAGCGCCGGATGCTAGAGTTAACGTGGGTGAAGAAGAGTTGTTTTCCAATATCACTAGATAGTGATTATCGCAGCTGAAGTAGCCTCTAGCATCCAGAGCTACCGCGCTCGGTTCTGTAATCAGCCATGGTTGAAGTTGTTAATAGGCAGCGGAAACTGAAAGTAGACTGCGATCACTGGCAGGCATTTTCAGAGAAAGCGCTCGCGATCGTGCCGACAAATAGCGATGGCGTCACCGTTGCTTTTGTTTCAGACCGGGCGATGAGTGAACTCAATCGCATGTGGCGCCACAAACAAGGTACAACTGACGTGCTTTCGTTTCCCGCCGAGCAGGACAAATTTGAAAGCAGCGACGGTTCGAACCTTGGGGATGTTGTGATCTCCATTGAGCAGGCAGCCCGTCAAGCAAAAGAGAATCAAATGAGCCTGGACGATGAGATTGCCCAGCTCATTCTCCACGGCATGATTCATCTTTGCGGCTATGATCACTCCACGGACAAAGGTGAGATGAACCGGCTGGAGCGTCGGCTGCGGAAGAAACTCGGTATCTGATGGGAAAAAATCTCCTTTTGCTTTTTCCAACACAGCCTTCTCGCGACCGACAGACAGGAATGTCTGTCCTACTTGCCTGACTCTTGTTCCAGCGTTAGAGTCTGCTGAAACCCTATTCGAGTGCATCGAGGAGATTCTCGCTTCGTGGAACGCGTCCCCAGCGCCAGTTATAGCCTGACTTTGCGCGTCAAACTCTCTACTCGCGCAGGCACCCTCGGTGAAGTGGCTACAGCGATCGGCCGAGCCGGCGGCGACATTGGCGCGATTGATATCGTCAACGCCGGCCCGGACTACATCATCCGCGACATTACGGTTAACACCGTCTCCAGTGAGCACGGCGAAAAGATCATTCAGGCCGTCAGAGACATCGACGGCATTGAAGTCATCAATGTTTCCGATCGCACTTTCCTCATGCACCTCGGTGGCAAGATCGAGGTTGTCCCAAAAATGCCTTTGAAGACCCGCGCCGATCTCTCCATGGCTTATACGCCCGGCGTCGCTCGTGTATGCCAGGCTATTCATGACGATCCCGATAAAGCCTTCACGTTAACGATCAAGAAAAACACGGTCGCGGTAGTGACTGACGGCACTGCCGTACTCGGCCTCGGAGATATTGGCCCGGCTGCGGCGATGCCTGTGATGGAAGGCAAGGCGATGTTGTTTAAGGAATTCGCCGGCGTTAATGCCTTCCCGATTTGCCTGAATACGAAAGACCCGGACGAGATCGTTCGCACCGTCAAAACAATCGCCACCGCTTTCGGCGGAATCAATCTCGAAGACATTTCCGCGCCCCGTTGTTTCGAGATCGAAGATCGACTCAAAGAGGAACTCGACGTCCCCGTCTTTCACGATGACCAGCACGGAACCGCGGTCGTCGTGCTGGCGGCGCTGATCAATGCTTTAAAGATCGTCGGCAAAGAAATGACGGACATCAAGGTCGTGGTTAATGGAGTCGGTGCGGCAGGTGTCGCGTGCACGAAGATCATCCTGGCGGCCGGAGTTCGCAACGTGGTTGGCTGCGATCAGGAAGGCGCGCTGTATCGTGGACGCAAAGAGCGCATGAATTGGATCAAGGATTGGTACGCGCAAAACACGAACCCCAGCAATGAAAAGGGCACTGTCCACGACGTTATCAAAGGCGCGGATGTTTTTATGGGATTGTCGGTACCGGGAGTGATAACTGCCGAGGACGTGAAAGCTATGGCGCCGAAGCCAATCGTGTTTGCAATGGCCAACCCGACACCGGAGATCATGCCCGAAGATGCGGCGCCTTATGTTGCCGTCATGGCCACCGGACGTTCGGATTATCCGAACCAGATCAACAACGTGCTTTGCTTTCCCGGAATTTTCAAGGGCGCCCTCGCCTGCCGCGCGTCACGTATCAATGAAGAAATGAAACTCGCCGCCGCCCATGCAATCGCCGGCATCATCACCCCGGCCGAGCTCCATCCCGAATACATCGTTCCCTCAGTATTCGACAAACGCGTCGCCGCAGCCGTGGCCCACGGTGTCGAAGAAGCCGCCTACAAAACCCACGTCGCCCGTCGTGACCGCGCGGCGCAGGAAGGGATGTAAGTGTGGCCGGCAGGAGATCTACTTCGGGCAGATTCCTCCAGCCGAACCATGTTGGAATTTGGCCAACTCATTATGACGACAACAATCACAGACCGAATCACGAAGTCTCCCGGCGTTTGCGGTGGTAAAGCATGGGTCGCGGGTCATCGCATCCGTGTGATGGACATAGTGATTCATCATGAAGATTTAGCGATGACACCTGACGAAAT
>DASQKG010000195.1:0-8061 GCA_035630655.1 Pyrinomonadaceae bacterium | reverse complement strand
ATTCGCGCAATGCTCAAGAAAGCGCCGCCATCGAAGTCCCTGCTCGACGTAAACGAGTTCGTCAATGATGTCGTTGCCCCGACCCAGAGCGAGATGGTTCGGAGCCGCGTCCGCTTGCGCGTCGATCTCGCGGACGATCTCCCAAAAGTACCAGGTGACCGCATTCAGTTGCAGCAGGTGATGTTGAATCTGATTGTTAATGCGGTCGAAGCGATGCTCACCATCGAAGATCGACAGCCAGCATTGCTGATAACCTCCGGAGGGTCTGACGACAACGATGTTCGGATTGCAGTGAGTGATAACGGACCAGGAATCGATTCGCAAACGGCCCACCATCTTTTTGATGCTTTCTCTACCACGAAGCCTGAAGGCATGGGAATGGGTCTCGCCATTAGTCGTTCAATCATCGAGGCGCACGGTGGTCGGCTTTGGACCGAACCAAATAACAAGTTCGGCGCAACTTTTCAATTCACGCTACCCATCGTTGCGAACGAATCATGACGGCGACGAAATCAACAATCTTCATCGTCGATGACGATCCATCGATTCGTCTAGCGCTCGAGAATCTTGTCACCTCGACCGGGCAGCCGGCAGAAACGTACGCTGCGGCACAGGACTTTTTGCGCGATTGTCCGCGCGACCCGTCGGGCTGTTTGATTCTGGACGTACAGATGCCTGGCCTTTCGGGGCTGGATCTTCAAGGTGAGCTGAGCCATGCGGGCATTCATCTTCCGGTAATCTTCCTCACCGGCCATGGCGATATTCCAACCACTGTGCGGGCGATGAAAGCAGGCGCCGTAGAGTTTCTGACCAAGCCGGTGAGGGATTCAGAACTGTTAGCCGCCATCGATCAGGCAATGGAACGGGATCGTTTGGCGCGGGCGGATCGGGCTGAAGTGGCGGACCTTCGCCAACGTTATCAGCAACTGACGCCCAAAGAACGCGAGGTGATGGGCCTGGTCGTGCAGGGACTGCTCAACAAACAGATCGCCCTCAAGCTTAATAACAGCGAAATCACCATCAAGCAGCACCGCGGAAAGGTCATGCAGAAGATGCGAGCTGAATCGCTTGCTGATCTCGTGCGCATGGCCGAACGTCTCAGACTTTCGGTGGGCACGCCCGTCTGAATCACTTGCCAACTGCCGCAATCGCTTCATACCAAGGTCTGATAGAAACGGATCTAGTCACGGTATAACCTCGCGCCCATCGAAAAAAGACATCCCTCGAGAGAAGAGAATAAGGAGAGTATTGATTGAAAAATAAACCTCGTATCGCGGTGGTAGACGATGATCAGTCGGTCCGTGAAGCTCTTGAGAATCTCATCAGCTCGGTTGGTTTCGAAGTCAAACTGTTCGCTTCGGCCGAGGACTTTCTCGATTCAGATGGTCCATTGCTTACGGACTGCGCTGTACTGGACATATGTCTGCCGGGCATAAGCGGCCTGGAATTGCAGCGGAGGTTGGCGGCTAATGGACAAAGTACTCCAGTCATCATCATCACGGCAGAGGGTGACGACAATTCCCACACCGAGGCCGTTGCAGCCGGTGCAATTGCTTTTCTTAGGAAACCGTTTAAGGAAGAAGCCCTGCTGGCGGCTATAGATTCGGCTCTAAAGCGAAAGTCGGGATAACAAACCTACCGAGCTTGCACAGAGAAAAAGGACTTGCAACTCACAATTCACAAGATGTTCCAACACAAGAAAGGAAGGGTCAAATGAGTATTATCACGACAAAAGATGGAACGGAGATCTATTACAAGGATTGGGGCGCTGGCCCGGCAATTTCGTTCTCGCACGGCTGGCCCTTGAATGCCGACATGTGGGACGGACAAATGCTCTTCCTCGCACAGAACGGCTTTCGCGTAATCGCGCATGACCGACGTGGCCACGGGCGATCGAGCCAGACCTCATCCGGCAATGACATGGACGGCTATGCCGACGATCTTGCGGCAGTGATCGAAGCCCTCGATCTCAATCAAGTCACGCTGGTTGGCCACTCCACCGGAGGCGGAGAAGTCGCGCGCTACATCGGCCGCCACGGGACGAGCCGAGTCGCCAAGGCCGTCTTAATCGCCGCCGTGCCACCGCTCGTGCTGAAGACCGCCGCCAATCCCGAGGGCCTGCCGATGGAGCTGTTCGACGGCATACGTGCGAGCCTCATGAAGGACCGCTCGCAGGCATACCGGGATTTTGCCGTCCCGTTCTATGGTGCCAATAGGCCCGGAGCTAACGTCTCCCAGGGCACTCTCGATCAGTTCTGGACTTGGAGCATGCAATCCGGTCTGAAGAACGCTTACGAGAGCGTCAAGGCATTCTCCGAGACCGACTTCACCGAGGACCTCAAGAAGTTCGATGTGCCGACTCTGGTGCTCCACGGCGAGGACGACCAGGTCGTTCCGGTGAAGAACTCTGCCGTGAAGTCGGCCCAACTCATCAAGGGCGCGAAGGACATTTACTACCCCGGAGCGCCGCATGGCATCACGGCCACACATCAGGATCAGATCAATGCGGATCTGCTCGCCTTCATTAAGGGGGAGAAATCCTATGTCGCCAACAGCTAAGCCGGCCCTAGTCGTGGGGACGTCTAGCGGAAAGACGCAAGTCCTCGCAAGCATCACGGTGATCGACACGCCGCTAGTCACCCGGGCAATGGACTATTCCCGGACTCATTCCGAACCGTATCTCTTCAACCATGCTGTCCCTGCATAAGGAGTCGGAAGTGGCGCTCTGCACCGCCGGGATCGGTCTCGAATTCGGATTCCAGTACGATCGGATTCCACCGAACGAAATGAAGAGCATACTCGCCGCGTTTCCCCGTCTCGACATGAAGCGGCGCTTCACGGATTCAGTCTGCCGCATTGTTAAGACAAAACCGGAGACGACCTACGACAACTTCGCGGGCGATTTTGGCGAGCGCTTTGTGCCGGGCTACAAGCGCCCGTCTACGGTGGACTATTTGCTGAACGCGCCGTTTAAGGAGTAATCGCACGTCCAGACCGATTGTTCTTTCTCAAAGTGGGGATGAGCCAACGCGGGAGGAATCATGGCCACACACCTCTGATGCGAGCGGCGCTCGATGGAAACACTGAGAGAGTAAAGGAACTGGTCCATCAAGGCGCGGACATTAACCAGAGAGACGAGAACGGCCGGACCGCGTTGATGTTTGCCGTCATCAACATGCACTACGAGACAATGAAAGCGTTTGTTGGAATACGGCGCTGACGTGAATGCCAGGAGTAATAAAGGAGGAACGGCCTTGAAAGCTTGAAGCATCCTGAGATCACCGGCCAAAGCAGCCCCCATCTATTGGATAAAGGTGCTGACTTACACGCGAGACTGACCGAGACAAATGAGAGTGCCGTGACACTCGCGGCGAACCACGGCTATCACGAGATCGCTCGCGTATTGAGTACAGCTTGAGGACGAAGAATCCGCTCATACCAAGTATCAAAAAAGGAGATTGAAGAAATGAAGGAATCAACTTTCGGAGGAGTCGGCGGACTGAAAATTTTTACCCGCTCGTGGCAGCCTGAAGGGGAAACACGCGCAGTGGTCGTCATCGTCCCCGGGTTTAATTCGCACAGCGGGCAATATCTGTGGGTCGGCGAGCAATTCGCGGCGAAAGATTTGGCGGCTTATGCGATCGATTTGCGCGGGCGCGGGCGTTCCGAAGGCGAGCGTTACTACGTCGAAAAGATGGAAGATTATACCGACGATGTGGCGACGCTAGTCAAAACTGCGAAATCGGAAAATCCGGGTTTGCCGGTGTTCCTTCTCGGTCACAGCGCGGGCGGTGTCGTTTCGTGCGTTTTTGCCCTCGACCATCCATCAGAGATCGACGGATTAATCTGCGAGAGCTTCGCATACGATCTGCCGGTGCCCGATATCGTTCTCACGTTTATCAAGGGATTAAGTTACATCACGCCGCACACCCATGTCTTCCCGTTGAAGAACGAAGTTTTCTCGCGGGATCCGCTGGTTGTCCACTCAATGAACAATGACCCGCTGATCCAGGGCGAGTCTCAGCCGGCGCAAACTTCCAAGGTGATGATAGATGCTGCCAGGCGGTTGGAGGAAGAATTTCCCCTCATCAAACTTCCCGTACTCATTCTGCACGGCACGGAGGACAAGGCGACGAACCCGAGCGGTAGCCAATTCTTTTACGATACCACCGGCTCAACGGACAAAACTCTGAAACTGTATGAGGGACACTATCACGACCTGCTAAATGATATTGATAAAGAGGTCGTGATGGCGGACATTACCGACTGGATCGACGCGCGTGTCCCCGCAATACAAGCCAAATCCGTAGCGGCGACAAACACGGTCGCTCAGGTGTAGCCACGGACGGGGTGGGAAGGCGAATAACAAATTCTGAGGAAGGAGTTTGTCTCGTAGATCACCGGTTCAGACTTCGGGACGACAAACGAAAGTTCACACGTGAGGAGGTTACTTATGACAACGAAGGAAAAATCGAAAACGAAGATTGTGGTCATTGGCGGGACTGGGCTCATCGGGTCAAAGGTCGTAGCGAACCTGGGTGAGCAAGGCTATGAGGTGGTAGCTGCGTCACCAAACTCGGGGGTAAACACCTTGACCGGTGAAGGACTCGCCGAGGTTGTTGAGGGCGCGTCGGTAGTCGTCGATGTGTCGAACTCGCCGTCGTTCGAGGACGCGGCGGTTATGGAGTTCTTCCAGACATCAACTCGCAACTTGCTCAACGCCGAAGCGGCCGCGAGTGTAGACCATCACGTGGTCTTGTCTATAGTCGGTTCTGACCGTCTGCCCGACAGCGGCTACATGCGCGCCAAGGTCGCTCAGGAGAAGTTGATCAGGGAGTCCTCGATCCCTTATTCGATCGTACGGGCGACGCAGTTCTTCGAGTTCGTGAAGCGAATCGCCGACTCCGCCACCGAAGGCAACACAGTCCGCTTGCCATCTGTCGGTTTCCAGCCGTTGGCAGCTGACGATGTCGCCAGAATTGTAACCAACGTTGCGATTGGATCGCCGCTGAATGGAACCGTTGAGGCAGCGGGGCCTGAGCGTTTCCGTTTCGATGAACTCATTCGCCAGGGTCTCGTCGCCAGTAAGGATCCGCGCGAGGTTATTGCTGACCCCAACGCGCGCTACTTCGGCGCCGAGTTAAGCGATGGCTCACTTGTCCCGAGCGGTGACGCGCTGCTCGGCGAGACGCGCTTCGAAGACTGGCTGAGCAGATCAGCGCAGCCTACAGCTGCTTCGAAAGGAGCCGGAGGCGTTCAACGATAAAGATTCTTCTCTGTGCAACCTCTGTGTGCTTTGTGTCTCTCTGGTGACTGATGGCGAATATATCCACAGAGTCACATAGAACACAGAAAGATGGCACAGAGAAAAGGAGATGGACCATGAGCGAAGAAGACTTGGAATTGCTGATAATGCTGGATGATCCAGTCGAAGCACCGGAAGAAGATACTTTCAACCATCTTGACGCCGAAAAGCCTAGCGGGCGGCACGACCAACCGGCAGAGGAATCAGGAGGATCACAATAATGAAATGCTGTTCGCATTTGTCTGACATCAGCGATGTTACTCCGAAAACACCGAACGGCTGTGAAGAGTGTTTGCTACTTGGCGACGGATGGGTGCATTTACGACTTTGCGTAACCTGTGGACACGTCGGTTGCTGCGATGATTCAAAGAATAAACACGCGACCAAGCATTTCCATTTAACCAATCATCCCCTAATGAAGTCTTTCGAGCCGGGTGAGGATTGGGGTTGGTGTTACGTTGATGAACTATTTTTAGAGTCGTTTCCAGGATCGTTGACGCAAGAATGGTGCGGTGCGCTCGGAGCGACGCCCTGAGGGTCTCGAATGCCTGCGCAGCGAACGGCAGACCATTTTCGCCACTCGGGTTGCGCAGAATCGCGACGGTCTTCGAGCCGATGAGGCCGGTGCCGCCGATAGAGCAATCATCACCACATGCTGCACGCGGCACAACAGGTGAACGGCACGGCCCTATGGGCCAACCTGCATCTGCTGTTGTGGCTTTCATTGATTCCATTTGTGACCACGTGGATGGGTGAGAATAACTTCACGACGTGGCCGGTGGCCCTTTACGGGTGCGTGCTGCTACTCGCAGCGATTGCCTACACCATCCTCGTCCGCACGCTGCTTGCTTCACAGGGCAACACGTTGCTGGCGGCCGCGCTCGGGTCAGACTTCAAAGGCAAGATGTCGATCGTGGGTTATCTGGTAGCGATCCCAGTGGCATTTGTCCGTCCGTGGGTGGCGTGCCTTCTTTATGTCCTTGTAGCCATCACGTGGCTGATTCCAGATCGACGCATTGAGAGGACGATGTCCAGTGAAGACTAGAGCTTGACCTGGCGTCGTCGGTGCTTGTCAGGACTGTTCACCGCTCCTCATTCTATTGGGATGCCTGCGGCGTCTGGATCTTTGGAAAGTAGCGGACCACGAAGAACAGGTAAACGAGCCACAAGGCAAGCCAGACGGATGCGACGAGACGAAGCCTAAGCAGGAATAGGACCAGACTTGGCGCGAGGAACATCGTGGTATAACCCAGAAGCCAGAAACGATCCGCCCGCCGGGCGTACAACGCCCTGTCGGTGTCGCTCATCCCGCCGCCAAGCGAGCACCGGTAGTAGTGCAACGTCGCGAACACGAGTGAGAAGGTCGCGACACCCATCGCAATCAGTGTGGCCTGGAACAACACAGGATTGATCCTGGCGCTCTCGAACCTCGGGAACAGAAAGAACAGCATGAAGGTTAAGATCGCGATGTTCGACGCGGCGAGCGTATACGTGCGGGTGACGTTGACTGCGGCAAGATCTTCTCTCATCAAATGCCCTCCATTCTGATGACATGCTCGTGGACGTCGGCACGCCCGATGCCGTACCCCGCTCGGGCCGCTGCAACCGTTGGCGGCGCGCCCTCTCTTGCGCCCGCGCGGGCGCATCGTCTAACGTCAGAGAACTACGAAGCGGAGTCTCCGAGCAGAGTGAGTCGGATAAAATCCAACTGCTTTAGCGCGAGCTCATCGCCTCCAAAGAGGCTCAATCAACACTCAAGAAGGAAACCCGGTCGATGAGGATATTGGCACTGGGCCTTGGCAAATACAAGACTGTGTGGCGTGCGACTATCAAGGAGAGGCAGGAGGGCATCTCCTTCCGCGCAAAGACAAAAGCGGAGCCCTAACCCGGGATTAGACTGATTGCACTTCGAGTCCGCGCTTAGCGGCATGCGTTCAGGAGACCTTTCAATTGAGAGGTGGGGTAATCCATCACTACTCGATTGAGTAGTCTGCCACTCGCACGATCTAGGGTTTCGAGAGAAAGAGAGCAGGCGCAAAATCCCTCAGCATCGAAAATTTATTCCAATCGATCGATTTTTTGGATGGCGGGGAGGAAGTGGCTAGGCCGCCGCAGCAACTGGTTAACTCTCGGTCGGTATACAGACATAACAGACTTCCGAACAGTGCCCGACAGTGATTCGTTTCGATCACTGCCCAGGTTGAGGAGGAAGCATTAATGAAACGAATTACTTTCTTGCTGGTTGTGGTTGCGACACTGGCCGGCGTTGCAGCGTTTACGGTAACGACAAGTCACCACGTCACCGCTCAGGAGGCAGCCCCAATCTTCGTCAAAGAGATTCCGCCTGGATACCGCGACTGGAGGGTGGTCTCAAATGGCCACGAAGCGGGCGACCTGTCGCCGGCGCAGCAAGTCGGAGCCCGGCGCATCGATCTCCAGCGGCATGACCTGAACGTCCCGAGACGCGAGGTCATCCAGGTGATCGTTGAGCTCGAGCCGGGAACGACGGCCCCGAGGCACACGCATCCTGGCGAAGAGATAATCTATGTGCTCGAAGGCACTTGGGAATACACGCTGGAGGGCAAGCCGCCGCTGATCGTCAGGGCGGGCGAAGTGCTGTTCATCCCGGCCGGAACGATCCACTCGGCGAGGATCGTCGGTACGCAAAGGTGTTAACTCCGTTGCGTGAATTCATCAAACGACGAAGGTTTGTAAGTTATTGAAACGATTGGTGCCGCGGCGGGGAGTCGAACCTT
>DASQKG010000194.1:0-7577 GCA_035630655.1 Pyrinomonadaceae bacterium | reverse complement strand
CTTTATCCCAGGGCACTGTTGCGGACGCTGAAGTTTTCAAAAAACAAAGTGGCGGTTTACGAAGGACGGACTACCATACGTTTTACGGTAACTATTCCGGCGGGTTTTTCATCAAACTCGGCAGAGCTGAAAGCGCGTTTGAGATATCAAAGTTGTAGCGATGAGGTTTGCTTTCCGCCACAGAATAACGATGTGAGTCTGTGGCTGAATGTGGAGTGATGAAGTCTATAGCTCTCAGCGCCAACGACGCGAAATGAAATAGCCTGGGGCAACGACCCAGGTGATGGCTCGGTTGGTCTGGAGCGCTGAAGGCGCGAAATCGTGGGCCTTTCCAATAGCATTAGCTCGAACTCTATTTCGCGCCTTCAGCGCTAAGAATTTTTAACCAATCCCAGCTGGGCCGTTGGCCCAGGCTTTTACGTTCCGCGCCTTTGGCGCTAAGGCCCCAGGTTTTTATCGCGCCTTCCTATTACCGACATTAGCCGTCCAACCTTGCCGTAGACATTCTTTTCCCGACGATAAGAGAAAAACAGATCCGTGCGGCACATCGTGCAGAGCGGTGCAGTGAAGATGCGGTCTGAATTGACGCCCGCTGAAACCAATTGCGTATGGTTCGCCTTGAGAAGGTTAATGCAGGCGTGGTCTTCGCGAGTTTCCTTGAAGAGGCTTTGGTGGTCAGCGAAGGCGTCGCCAAAGGCGTCGATAACATCCTGTCCCACTTCATAGCAACAAGACCCGGCCGCCGGACCGATAGCTACTAACACGTCCTGCGGACTTGTTTGATATTGAGCACTCATTCGTGAGAGCGCTTTGCCGGCAACTTCAGCGAGAGTTCCGCGCCATCCGGCATGGACCGCCGCGTAGGCGCCGGTCTTCGGATCACCGATCAGAATCGGAACGCAATCCGCCGTTTTCACACCCGCGAGAACGCCGCGCGCGTCGCTAACAATCGCATCGCAGTAAACTGTGTCACCGCGCGCGTCCTCCGCGGGCTTTGCATCAGCGGTATTTTGTACGACTCTTACGTCAGGGCCGTGGACCTGCCAGCATCCTGCCAAAAGCCAATCGCCATCGAAAAGCTTGAGAAAGCGGCGACGATTCTCCAAAATGTTTTCTGCATCGTCTTCATTGAACCCGGCGAGGTTGAGGGAGTTTTGGGGCATCGGGCTGGTGCCGCCGCCACGAGTTGAAAATCCGTTCGGGAAACCGGCTCGCTCGAGCGGCGCGCAAATCAGAGCACGAACGCCATCACTCTCGCGCCAGTAGAAGCCGGCGCGTTCTAAATCTTCATCGCTTATGATTGTTTCCATCGGCATAGACATTATCGAAGTCAGACGGATTCGCGAAGTACTCCTGCGCACGCCGCGTTTTGGGGAGCGCGTGTTCACCCCCGCCGAGCGTGACTATTGTGAAAGTCGTGGCGCCGTGGCCGCGCAGCATTATGCCGCGCGTTTTGCCGCAAAAGAAGCTTCTCTAAAAGCATTGCAAACCGGGTGGAGTGGAGGAATCAGTTGGCAGGATGTTGAAGTTGCTTCGCGTGAATCGGGGGCGCCATATTTGATACTCCATGGCCCGGTGAAAGAGCTTTTTGAAAACTCAGGCGCGACGCTGGCCCATCTGTCGATATCACACACAACGGAACACGCCATCGCGCAAGTGATTTTGGAGAAGGCTTAAAACTTAACGCGAAACGGACGCGGCCGTTGGTCATCTGGATCTACTAAACACCCGAAGCTAACGCAGATCATTCACGAGGGTTCGTTTTCCCTTGCGATCGACATCAATGCGCGTGGATCCGAATCTGGACGAAGTCACCGGGAAAATGAGTTTCTTCAATTTAGCGGGTGTGCGGTGGTGCGCAACGGTCATGGATTCGCTTGATTCAGGATTACCGCCGGAACCCTCAATCGCGGGTGGCAGGTTTCCATGAACGAAGCATTCAAGATTCGGCGCGAGTCGATCAGTAACTGCAATCAACTCCCGATGCGGACAAGACAGCGTAGAGAGTGAACCAGCATCAGAATCAATTTCCACAAACCTGATTCCTTCCGGACACTCGAAACTTCTGCCACCCAATTCCGGTTTCAACTCCACAGCGCCCTTCATGAAATCCATCCACGCGGGCAGTGCTGCTTCCGCGCCGGTGCGTCCGAGTTGCTGACTGTCGTCAAACCCAATCCAGACCACGCAGACCAGGTTTGGTGTGTAACCCACAAACCACCCATCTCTCGAAGTTCCGGTCTTGCCCGCAACGGCCGTGATTTTCAAAAGGTCTCGAGCGCCGCGCGCGGTTCCATGGTCCACGACCGCCGACAACATATTCGTGATCATATAGGCCGTGGTCGGGCTAACGACTTGCTCGTCGACATGGGCTGACGCATGTGCGGCCGGCGGTTCACCAATGCTTTCAATCACCCTGGGCTCGACGCGACGCCCGCCATTTACAAAGCTCGCGTAAGCAGCGGCCAACTCGAGTGGTGTCACTTCCTTCGTTCCCAGGGCCAGCGCGGGATATTTTTCAGGTCTGGGCAGCCCAAACTTCTCCACCAAATTACTGATGCGCGCTAACCCTGTTTGCAGGGCAATGTCAACCGTGACGACGTTGAGCGATTTGACTAAGGCGGTGCGCATCGTCACGTCGCGCATCGCGTAAGCACCGCCAAAATTTGCCGGGCGATAAGTTTTGTTGCGATCGTAGACGAATTCACGTGGTCCATCCGCGAATGTTCGCACGGGCGACATTCCATCTTCGAGTGCTGCCGCATAAACAAACGGCTTGAAAGTGGAGCCCGGCTGGCGTCGCGCATCGGTTGCGCGATTGAGTTGTGACTCGGCATAGTCGCGTCCGCCCACCATTGCCAGAACATTGCCTGTGTGCGGATCTAAAGCCACCAGTGCTGCCTGAGGCCTGTCGTTGCGATTCATGGCGGAAGCGTCAAGTTTGTTTAGCTGGCGCGCCAGGGCAGTCTCGGCGAGTTGCTGCAGGTCGAGGTCGATGGTTGTGTAGGTTCTATTATTGAGGGGATGGTCGTCTTCGCGGGCTGATTTTCGATTTACGTAGTCGACGAAATAAGGCGCCAGCGAGTTTGTGCCGGCGGCTGCGGCGACGACGAGAGGCATTCTCGCGGAGGCATCGAGTTCCGCGGCACTAATCCAACCGTTACGCATCATCGCAGCCAGCACAATGTTGCGACGGGCTTCAGAAGCTTGGGCGGTTTCGATGTTGTGCACAGGCGAGTAGCGGCCCGGGCTTTGAATCATGCCGGCGAGAGTGGCCGCTTCCGAAAGTGATAATTGTTTTAGCTCTTTCCCGAAGTAAAGATGCGCTGCCTCTTTAAAACCACGCGCCGCAACAGCGCCGCGTTGGCCCAGGTAAATTTCATTGCAATAAAGTGCGAAGATGTCCTGCTTGGAGAGTCTGCGCTCCAGAGCTATTGCCAGCATCGCCTCCGCAAACTTGCGTCGCAGCGTTCGTTCGGGAGACAGGTAGGTGTTTTTAACCAACTGCTGGGTGATGGTAGAGCCGCCCTGGGCAGCACGTTCATCATTTACATTTCTAATCAGTGCGCGCGCGATTCCAAACGCATCCAAACCGGAATGATCAAAAAAGCGCCGGTCTTCTATTGAAAGAATCGCGTGGACCAATACGGGCGGCATCTCGGAAAAGGCGAGTGTTTCGCGTTTACCGGTTTTGAAAGAAAGGTCATTTGATAAAGCCTCGGGCTCCAGCGCGAACTGCTCGAGCCGGAGATTATCTCCCGTTAATTCGGCTACTCGATTAGCCTCGTCAAAGGTTATGCGTACGACGGAAGGCCTACTGCCGTTAACGCGCTCGGGACGGATCTCAATCTCCGAGGTTCTTTCGATAAAAGTACCGCTCCAGACGCTGCTCCCATTCGCTTCAACATAGCCGGCTCGTCGCAAAGATCTGATCAGACCCGGCGCTGATAATTTTTGCCCGCGCTGAATGAGTCTCGGCGCAGCATAGATTCCTGGACGACTAGTGAGGTAACCACTGGCCAATCGTGCATCGATAATCCTCGAGTAGTATTTGTAGGAGCGTAAGAGAGAATCGCCGCCGACGATCAGAGCGAAAATCAGGAGGCAAATGAGAGATCGAAAAATCACCCGACCGCGACTTGATGAAGCATCATATCGGACGCATTCGAGTGTTCGCCTGAGTGGGCGCAGAACTCCGAATTTATCGGGGATTGATGTAACTTCGATGGCCATGAAGACAGACCTCGGGAAAGGCAGTCGGGGACTTTACCCGCCGTGCCCTTCAGTGCCTCCGCAGTTTTGTGAATGCTTTTATAAAGTGCGAATCAATGCCGGATTCTTGAGAAGGGAGGAGGGTGTCGGGTGCCGGGTGTGGGGTGTGGGGTTAAGACGTTATCTAGTCGGTAAACTTGTAGAGAACAACCACTGTTACTAAATTCTTCCTGACCCCGATACCCGATACCCGAGAGACCCGACACCCGATACCGGCACCCGAGACCCGACACCCTCCTGTCACTCCGCGTAATCTACGGATATAATGCGTCACCCGTAATTCATCAAAGTTCGTTGGAGTTCCCCTATGCCTACCACAACGCATGTCGACACTAAACCGGGCGACGTAATGGTTCTAGCGGGCACGATGAAGGGCGCCTTTGTGCTTCGCTCAGACCAGTCACGCCAAAACTGGGAAGTAGGCGGACCTTACTTTCCTGGCCGCGCTATTTACGCGCTGACGTATGACGATCGGAATGGTCGTCATCGCTTATGGGCTGCAGTTAACAGTTCATATTGGGGGTCTTACCTCAGCTCCTCTGACGACTTCGGCAAGACCTGGACTGAGCCGGAAGCTTACGGCGTAAAATTTCCCGAGGGCGCTGACAATGCAGTGAAACAGATCTGGCAGATTGCGTTAGGCCATCCGGATGAACCCGACACACTTTATTGCGGAGTCGAGCCCGCAGCGCTTTTCAAATCCACGGATGCCGGCGAGACGTGGTCGCTGGTGCAGGGCTTGTACGACCATCCGCATCGTTCGCAATGGATGCCGGGTGGCGGCGGGTTGTGTCTGCACACGATTTTGCCCGACCCTTCAAACTCGCAACGTTTATACGTAGCAATTTCAACGGGCGGCGTTTATCGCACAGACGATGGCGGTGAGAATTGGCAACCGCGAAACCAGGGCGTGCGCGCGCAGTTTCTTCCGCCGGACCAACAGTATCCGGAATGGGGACAGTGTGTTCACAAGATCGCGTTTCATCCTTCGAACCCGAAGCGAATGTTTTTGCAGAACCACTGGGGACTCTACAAGAGCGAGGACGGCGGCGATTCATGGACTGACGTCGCGAAGGGTGTGCCGTCAGATTTTGGTTTTGCGATGGAAGTGGATCCCAACGATCCGGCGAGCTTCTTTATCATCCCGCTGGAGTCGGATGAGTTTCGCTGTACGCCGGAAGGGAAGTTGCGGGTCTATCGCACCAATGCTGATGGCAACTCATGGGATGCGTTATCGAATGGATTGCCGCAGGAGAATGCGTTGGAGACAGTCCTGCGTGATGGACTTGCGGCCGACGACTTGAAGCCGACCGGACTCTACTTCGGCACTCGAAGTGGAAAGTTGTTTGGCTCGCGCGATGCGGGTGAGTCGTGGAGCGCGATCATGGAGAGTTTGCCGCCGGTGGTTTCGGTGAAGGCCGCGGTTGTGTAATGAAGTCCTTAGCGCCAAAGGCGCGAAATGTAATAGCCGGGGCCATCGGCCCAGGTAGGCCATGTTTGAGGCTCCTTAGCGCTGAAGGCGCGAAATGATCCTTAATCCGTGCTTTACTACTTCCCGTCGACCTATTTCGCGCCTTCAGCGCTTTCATATCTCGTTAATCTCACCTGGGGCGTTGCCCCAGGCTCTTACATTTCGCACCTTTGGTGCTAAGACCATGAGTCGCGACGCATTGCTAACAGGTTTTTATTCAAGGAAGATATCATGAAAAAACTTCTCGTCGGCACCGCACTCGTTCTTACTCTCTTGGCAATGGCAACCGTGCCCCTGGCACAGGAGAAAAAAGAGCCGGCGCCGAAAATGGTCGAGTTTCACATGGCGCTGTTGAAGCGCGGTCCGAAGTGGTCAGGGAAAGGAATGAGTCCCGAGGTGGAGAAGGGACACATAGCTCATGTCGTGTCGTTGCTTGAGACCGGCAAAGCTGTAATCGCAGGGCCACTGGCTGATGATGGAGACCTGGTCGGCATTTACATCCTGCGCGCTAAGTCGGCGGAGGAGGCGAAGTCGTGGGCCGGCAGCGACCCGGCGGTGGTGGCCGGCGATCTGATACCTGAGATGCATCCGTGGTGGTCAGAAGAGGTGATGAAGAAACCCACGACGCCGCTCAAGATGACCACTGCATATCTCGGTTTTCTTTCACGCGGCCCGAAGTGGACACCGGAAAAAACTCAGGCTACCGAGGAACTGCAAAAGGCCCACATCGCAAACATCAATCGCCTTGCCGAGACGAAGAAGCTGGTGATGGCCGGTCCTTTTGGCGATAACGGAACGCTGCGCGGGATCTTCGTTTTCAAAGTGGGTTCCCTGTCGGAAGCGAAGGAGTTGGCGGAAACAGACCCTTCGGTCAAAGCCGGACGACTGGTGATTGACTTACATCCGTGGATGGTGCCGGAAGGAATTCTGCCGTAGGCCGGAGCGACGAAGACTAAAGCTTTAGCCGCAGGACGCCATGGGCGCCCAAGGAGCTGGTAGACAGTTCAAGTGCAATTCTACCCCCATTTCCGCCTTGGCGTCTTGGCGGCTACGTCGTAGAAGCAAATATGATTACGTTCAACGTCACCGGTTTTCTAACGGACTTCACTGCGGGCCGCCATCAAATCCCGATTGACGAATCGCCGACCAAGGTGGGCGTGGCCCTGAGTGAGTTATGGAAGTTGTATCCGGCGCTGCGCGATCGCGTGGTGAACGAGCAAGGCGCCTTGCGGCAGCACGTGAATATTTTTGTTAATGACGAAAATGTTCGACGCCGCGAAATGCTGGAAACGAGTTTGCCGGAGAATTGCGAGATCACGATACTGCCATCCGTGAGTGGCGGCTAAAGCGACGGAGGACGGGCGACGGGGGACCGATGATGACCGCGGTCCCCCGTCGTCGGTCACCGGTCATCGGTCAATCCTATGAAAGCAACCTGGAACAACACAACCATCGCTGAAAGTGACGACACCGTTGTCGTCGAAGGCAATCACTATTTTCCTCCTGAGTCTGTAAAGCAGGAGTTTCTCCAACCCAGCACGAAACACACGACTTGTCCCTGGAAAGGCGAAGCCAGTTATTACGATGTCGTGGTAAATGGCGAAGTGAATGGCGCCGCTGCCTGGTATTACCCTGATCCGAAACCAGCGGCAGCGGAGATAAAGGATCGGATCGCTTTTTGGCGCGGCGTTACGGTGGAGGAGTAATTCCCACGGGAGACCGGGGACGAGGGACGGCAGACGCCTCACCGGGACTAGTGGCGCTTAGTCCTTTCGTGACCGGGCAGGCTCGCACCAACTCAAACCGGATCGAACATAGCGAAGAAGCCGCGGAT
>DASQKG010000193.1:0-3911 GCA_035630655.1 Pyrinomonadaceae bacterium | reverse complement strand
CTGATTTCCATTTCTGCCAACGGAGCTTTAATGTTTGGCTCAGGATCCCTGGTCTTTCTTCAAGTGGAAGCGATTGGGTCTGGAGATACAGGAATAACCTTCGATAAGGGGAACTTGCACATCGTGGCGGTGGATGGACGTGAGGTTGTGCTCGAGTTGGACAGGGGCCTACGACAGTAAAGCAGCAGATGGAGCTTTACAGAAAACAACGAGACGCGGAAATGCAGCGACGCGGCGATACGGTGAAGGCAGTTGGGATTACTGGTCGCCGCGTCACTATGTTGCCAGTGCGCTCCTTTGAGGTACGCGGGATACATAGGCAATCCGGCTTTACGCTGATCGAGCTCGTCATTTCTATCACCATCATGACGATACTGACACTCGGCGTGATGCCGCTGGTTAAGCTTTCCGTCAAGCGTCAGAGAGAGCAGCAGTTGCGCGACACCTTGCGGCAGATGCGCATCGCCATCGATGAATTCCACCGCGATACGGTGAATATGGTTTGCACAGGAGGTGCGGCCCCAATTCCCGGACAGGCGCCACCGGCCCCTCCTGACCCACGCAGCAGAGTAGTGATCTCCGATTGCACGATTTTCGGAGTGGACAATCCGGACCGATATCCGCCTGATCTGGAAACTCTCACTACCGGGGTGAATGTGACGCCGCGTGGAGGTGCAGGTCGGATGGGTGGTGAAGGACTCACAAGTACCGGAACCCGACCCGGGGACACTACCAGCGTTCTGGATAGCGAGCTTGCGACTAAGAAGAAGGTCTACTTGCGTGCTATTCCAATCGACCCAATGACCGGCGAAGCTAAATGGGATCTGCGCTCGTGTTACGACACCGCTGATGCGGGCTCATGGGGCGGTGAAAACGTCTTCGACGTACGTTCCACCTCAAAGGAAACTGCGCTCAATGGAGAGAAGTACAGTGACTGGTAACCTGAGAATTCTGAGACGCGGCGACACGGGGACTCGGAGAGACGGAGACAAAACCTTATTTCTCCAGTCTCCGAGTCTCCGTGTCTCCGTGTCTCCGTGTCGCCGCGTCTCGAGGGGCTTTACTCTGCTGGAGTTGATGATTGTAATTTCGATCATCATTATTCTCGCGGCGATCGCTTTGCCGCAGTATCGCAGAACCATTACGGCCGCGCGTGAGGCAGTGTTGCGCGACGATCTTTTCAAGCTGCGCTCTTTGCTTGATCAGTACGGGGCGGATAAAGGGAAGCTACCTCAATCATTGGAAGATCTGGTAAACGAAAGATACATGCGCGAGATGCCGGTTGACCCTATTACCGGGCAGAAAGACTGGACGCCAGAGATGGGAGAAGATCCAAATTCGACCTCCGGCGAACAGGGAGTTATTAACGTGCGCAGCGCCTCGTCAGAAACCTCCTCCGAAGGTACGATTTACTCCGAATGGTGAAAGGCATTTTTGATTTGCGATTTTTGATTGTGCCGCTGTCCATTCCGAGAGTCGACATTATCTAAGGTCAGAAGAGTTCCATCAGAACCGAGAAACCTCCTTTCGAAAATCCCAAATCAAAAATCCCAAGTCAAGAATCAAAAAATTTATTGTGCCCAATCCGCTATCAAAACTAACCAGACCCTGGTATCCCGCGACTGCGCTGGGGCTCGAAAAAGGCATGGCGTCCGTCGTTGAAGTCGATCGCGGTCGGGGCAAGGGCTACACTCTGCGTCGTGCAGCCACCGTCAGTCTGGGAGAGTCGTTGATCCAACCCGCATTCGAAGAATCCAACATTCCCGATCGTTCGGAACTGGCGGGTGTTCTCTTTGAGTTAGCGTCGAGTGCGGGTCTGGGACGGCAAAAGAAATGGTCAGTCACGTTGCCGGGAGCCACTACCCGTACCCTAATCCTGACGCTTGAAACTCGGCCAGGCTCGCAGCGTGAGTTGGAGGAAGTCCTGGCGTGGAAAATGGATCGTGGCTTTGGTGTCCCTTTGAGTGAATTATCGGTCTCACGGGAAACACTTCCCAAAGATTCGCAGGGAAGAGATCGGTACCTGGTGGTGGCGACCAGAATCGCTGTGCTGGCAGAGTATGAGGACGTCTTCGGCTCTCTTGGCTGGCGTGCCGGGCTGATCCTTCCGCGGCATCTGGGTGAGGCCCAGTGGCTGACGGGCAATGGATTTAAAGGCGACACGCTCTTGGTCAGCTCTTCGGAAGAGGGATTCACTGCCATGGTGTTTCGGGACAAGCAGCCAATAATCCTGCGCAGTATCCTGTGTGAGGAAGAGGAACGCGAAGACGAGTTTTTCCGCCTGTTACTTTTCTACCGTGATCGCCGTGCCGCCGATACCGCTGGGGCCAGCCAAATGTTGTCTGGCATGCTGGTTACCGGCAATGGCTTCAGCAAAGGCAGGGCAAGCGAAATCGTTAACGAAACGCTGGGCGGGGAGCTGCGGGAACTCAGAGCGGAAGACCTCGGTCTGCACCTGCCTAGCAGAGACTTAAGCTTTGACGCTATTGCCGCACCCGCAGGACTGGCCGCGCTGTCGTTGTAAAAGAAAGCGGCCTGAAACATTCCTGGTTCTCCCAACGTAACACCCGAGCATCATGAGCTTGATTGCATCTCCTACCCTTTGGAAGGAAGCTACCGACCGCGACTTGGTGGCCACGGCGACCACTGGTGTTGAAGGCAGCTTCGAGGAGCTGGTAAGGCGATACCAGCGCCCGATTTCGGCCTATGTCTACCGGATGGTGGGCGACTATGAGGCGGCCCTCGACTTAACTCAGGAGATTTTCATCAAGGTCTATGGTTCGCTCGCGCGCTATCGTTCCGAATTCAAGTTCTCAACCTGGATCTACAAAATCGCACACAATTCGGCGGTCGATCACCTGCGCCGAAACGCTGGACGTGAGCGATCGCTGAGCAGCGGAGTAGAAGGCGATCAATACGAACTGCCGATTGAGAGTGGCAGCCTGAGCCCCGAGCAGGAGAGTGAACGAAGAGAACGGAGATTGGAGATTGAGGCCGTGGTTCGATCGCTTCCCAATGCTTACCGGGAGTTGATCGTTTTGCGTCATTCCCAGGACCTTACGTATGAGGAAATCGTCGAAGTTACAGGGTTACCACTGGGAACTGTTAAGAACCGTTTGTTCAGAGCGCGCGAAATGATGAGACAGCAGTTTATTGGCCGTGGCATTACGAGCATGTAATCGGATCGGGCTACAGTTTATGGATACTGGTAGTCATCTGTTTCGGGTGGACCAGATCGCCGCTTATCTTGACGGCGATCTCGATGCGTCTGCGTCCGCGCTCTTTGAACAACATCTGTTGGAATGCCCCCCATGCAATTCAGAACTAAACGCGCAACGACTTTTCATGCGTGAGCTCGACGCCACCCTCACGCTGACTCCCGATCTTCCCGTACCCAGCAACTTTGCCCAGATCGTTGCAGCCCGCGCCGCAAGCGATATGAGCGGTGTCCGTGATGGCATCGAACATAGGCGCGCTTTTCGGTTCTGTCTGATTCTCGCGCTCGCCTCATTTACCCTGCTTGGTGCAGCTGCAAGCAAGGACGTATTTTTCAGTGGGCGGACCGTAGCCACCCAGATTTTTGGAGTCCTCGGGCTGCTTTGGACCACGCTGTACGATGTTGCGGTCGGCCTGGCCGTAATTTCACGAGTTATCAGCGGAGCGCTTATTCCGGAGTCACCATTCGCCGGCTTAGCCGCGCTGTTGTTAGCTCTTGGCATCGTGTTGCTCTCATTGCTGATCTCCAGTTATCACAAACATCACGAGATGCGCCTTTCTGATTAGTCAGTCGTATTTGCATGGGTATAACTTCAGCATTAACTGTAAACGTCTCGGTGCTACCCAATCGCCCCGACCAATTTTTGAGCCTGTTGATCTATCGGGCCGGCGGCTTGTTGCTTTTGATCTTGAGC
>DASQKG010000192.1:0-4468 GCA_035630655.1 Pyrinomonadaceae bacterium | reverse complement strand
ACCTCTGCGAATTCGATATCAACGCCTTCTGCTTGTAAGGAGTGAAGGCCAAACTTCCCTTCTGTATCTGAACCGAAACGCCCGGCGTAGGCAGTCTTCAGCCCCAGCCGCTGTAACGCGACCATCGCCGTCGCCGTTTGTCCGCCAGCCGTTTGTTTGTGATCCAGCAAATGAACTTTGGTGTCGAATTCTGGATATTGAGGGACGACGACCAGATGATCGACAGCGTTGAGGCCAAAGCCCACCGCAGCGAACGAACGATTAGTAGGAAGAGTAAAAGGAAAGTTCATCTTCATTACTGGGACCGCATTACTGGGACCGCGGGCGTCTCGCCCGCCTGCGCACGGAGAGCTCAACTCGAGTTGGATCGCCCTGGCGGATCACCGTTTTCGCGCTTTGCGCTCATTGCGGGCGAGACGCCCGCGGTCCCAGTAGAGCGAAGCCATTAACCTTCAAGCTAATAGGGTTCACGTAGTTTTCACTGGATTGGTGCGTTAGAATGTCACCGTAAATATGATTCAGAGTAGTATCAAGCAGTGACATTAGCCGAAAAACTCAAAGAAATACCAGTCTCCGCCGGCGTCTATCTTTATAAAGACAGCGCCGGCAAAATCATCTATATCGGCAAAGCCAAACGCCTGCGCAGCCGTGTGCGTTCATATTTCCAGGCGCGGCCCTTCGACCGCAAGACCGACGCTCTGGTGAAACAGATCGCCGACGTGGAGTTCATTGTCACGGACAATGAAGTCGAAGCGCTCGTCCTGGAAGCCACGCTTACCAAAAAACACAAGCCTCGCTACAACGTCAATTTAAAAGACGACAAATCGTATCCGCATTTAAAACTCACGATCAACGAACCGTTTCCCAAAGCCGTGATCACCAGGCGAATTCAGAAGGACGGTGCGCTTTATTTTGGCCCATTCCTCCCGGCCAGTATGGCCCGGAAAACGATTGACGTAATCAACCGAACGTTTCAACTGCGCACCTGCGATATCGAGATCGACGGTAAAGCGCCACGGCCGTGTCTCGAGTATCACATCAAACGCTGCCTTGGCCCATGCGTCAAGGGACTGTGCACTCCGGAGCAATACCAGGAGGCGGTGCGCGACGTGCGGCTGCTCTTGGAAGGCAGAAACACTGAGCTCGCGGACACACTCGAAGGCCGCATGGAGCAGGCTTCGCATGAGCAGCGCTACGAGATGGCCGCGAAGTATCGCGATCTCCGCAATACGGTGATCAAGCTTTCCGAACAGCAGAAGATGGCCACTTCGCCCGAACGCGACGTCGATATCTTTGCTTACTACCGTGAAGGCCGCCTGTTGGCTTTGCAACTTTTCACGATGCGTGAAGGCCACATCGTCGGTCGGAGAGAATTTTTCTGGGAAGACTTACCGGAAGACGATTTCGATCCGGCATCGTTTTTGAGCGAAGTATTGGCTCAATACTATTCCAGCGACTACGTCCCGAAAGAGATTCATGTGCCTGTAGATTTCGAAGATCGCGAGCTACTCGAGAAAGCTTTGACTGCTCGACAGGGACGGCGCGTGCGTATTCACTACAGCCAACGCGGTGAGAAGCGTGACCTGATCGATTTAGGTGAAAAGAATGCGAAGCTGGCATTTGAGCAACGTTTTCGCGTGCTCAAGCCTGACATGAAACTGGTGCTGGAAGAGTTACAGGAAACACTCGAGCTGCCACGCTTCCCTGGACGCATTGAGTCGTTTGATATTTCGCACATTCAAGGCGCGGACAGTGTAGGCGGCATGGTTGTTAGTGATAACGGCAAGATGAACCGCTCCGAGTATCGCAAGTTTCGCATCAGGTCGGTGGAAGGCGCCAACGACCCGGCATCGATGCGAGAAGTTGTTTTTCGTCGCTATAAAAGAAGGCTGGCGGAAGGAAAGTCACTACCCGACCTGATCATGATCGACGGCGGTAAAGCACAGCTTGCGGCGGCGGCTGACGCTATGCGTGAACTTGATCTGGAAGCCGTGCCAATGGTGGGCGTAGTAAAGCCGCCGTTGAAACACAATCAGGTCTCTTATCTTCTGGTCAAAGGACGCGAGGACGAACCCATCTTTCTCGATCCTCACTCGCTGATTCTTCGTCTGCTGCAAATGATTCGTGACGAAACTCATCGTTACGCCTTGAGCTACCACCGTAAGCGACGCGAGCTGCGCGACTTCACTTCCGAGCTTTCAGCGATTCCGGGTGTTGGCGAGAAGCGCAAAGGACGTTTGTTAAGACACTTCGGTTCCATCCATCGCGTCAGCGAGGCGACGGAATCGGAGCTCACGCCGTTTGTCGGGGAAAAGACTGCGCATGAGATTGTGGAACATTTCGCGCGTCAACGGAGTCTTTCACAGGTTGCAGCGCAAGGAAATGATGTTGTGCTCGTTGAGTCCGAGCAGGTCAACTAGATTTTCAACTCTGAAAAGGAAAAGGTGGACTAACGCCAAAAGCCACTTTCAATCAATAACGCTGAAAGCGTTGGCAAATTGAAGCCCAGGGTTTGCTCGGAAGCCCTGGGTTCGAATGTGCCGCAAGAGAATCTTTCCAACTCTGAAGGAGTTGTGACTGCTTGAGGTGAGCGGGCGACGCAACTCTTTCAGAGTTGCGTCTTCAAAACGTGAGATTGTGCTAGTACCCAGGGTTGCCAAAGCGCAACCCTTGGCTGAAACTAGCGAACGCTTTCAGGGTTCTCTTACAAAAACACCGCCCGGAGTCATCGAATTCCGGGCGGTCTGTTTTTTGTTGATCCGAACTACTACGTTTGTGGCTGCCCCTTGGCGCCGCTGAACTCGTAAGTGATGTGCAAACGCAATTGACCATCCTGCGCTTCCGACCTAACGTCTTTCACCTGCGCCTTCACCGAACCGTTGCTCGCCTTCACCGGGATCATCAACTGCAACTGTCCTGGACGAAGGATCTCCAGAGGATTGACTCTGCTGTCGATAGCGTTTCTTACAAACACAGTCACGAAGTTGTTCGCCATCGGGTTCACCCCTTCAAGGTTCACTCCCTCAACATTCGCTCGCCCATACAGAGTTTGAGAAGCTTGGTCGAAAGAGAGTTGAATACTCGTCTGGGCCCACCCTTTAAACTGCATGCAGTTGCCGAGAAGGTTATAGCTGCCGCTGAAAACCAGCGGTGCAGTGATGTTTCCGTTTGCAAACTGCACCTGAGTTTTTACGTTGCCGCTCTCCTGCGCGAGGGTCACACTGTTTGTGCAGCCGCCCTGAAAAGCAGCATTCGTGAAATGTACGCTGTCAGTTTCAACTGCATTAGCGGGTGGAATTAATTCTGGATCGCGGGCGGTTGACGCGAGATTGAACGTCGGAGGACTGAGGTCACGAAACACCGTGACGAGCAACTCACTCACGAAACCGTCACGCAGGGTCACAACCACAGTACTTGGCGAAGGTTCGCCCGCTGGCGCCTGCACATGCGTGCCGGGCAGCGACTTTGCGCGAGGCACGCCGAGCAGGAAGATTGCCGCGCCGCCGCCAACGACCAGGCCCACCAGAAAAGTAATCAAGTATCTCATTCAGTTCCTCACAAAACCGGGGTAGCAGCCGCTGCGGGTGACGCACTAGGCGACGGTGATGCTCCGGTGGCGGGCGCCGTAGTGGCGTTGCTGAGCAGTGCTTTTATGATAGCGGCTGCAGTGTTCATGAGGGCGTTAACCTGCCCGCGGATCTGCTCAGGTGGAACCTTGTTTAGACCTTGAGGCACCTGAAACATGGCGTCGTCGACGGTCGTGCTGATGTCGCGCATCTCGGCAACGATCTTCGCTCCCTTTACGCCGCGTACCTCGCCGCTCGCTTCGGTGTACAACTCAGATCTAAGTGGGAGGCCTGTCTCTTTATCCACGAAGACGAATGCTTCAGCACTCACCTGGCCAGCGGATGTCGACGTGTTGGCAGTGGTCGCGTAACGATATTTCTCCGCCACGCGGCCATTTATCGTTTCTTCTCCAACTCGCTGAACGCCTTTGAGTTTATCGAGCTGAGCGACGATCTGTCCCGGTGTCATTAATTTTTGCAGTTGGAAGCCGGTGGCTTCGGGAGTTAACTCCGCATATTGTTTCCGCCCGGGCGCCACCACGATATGTTTGCCGCCGGTCTCCAGATAGATCAAATCAGACCCATCGGGGAGTTTGAATGCGACGCGGCGATCGACGCCATTGCGCGCGACTTCAGCCGACAACGTTGGAATGCCGAGGGTTTTTTGTCCCCCTTCAGTCTCAGCGCTGAAGACCAATGTTGCCCGATATTTCTCGGGCTCGCGCGCCGCAATCGTTGAAGCTGGCGCGGTAGCCAGGTTCGCATTCACGTTTGCCGGAGCTGTATTCGTATTCGCAGAGATGTTGGTGTTGGTATTTGTCCCAGTGCTCTGGCACGCGCTGCCAACGAGTAGCGATAGCGTAATTATGAATAGGCAGATCGATGTGGGTGCGTGTAAGGGC
>DASQKG010000191.1:0-3902 GCA_035630655.1 Pyrinomonadaceae bacterium | reverse complement strand
TTGATTTCGAGCACCGTCAGAGACCTGGTGGCGGGGTCCGGTATTGAGTTTGAACCGCGCGGCGCACAGGCCTTTAAAAACCTACCGGGCGATTGGCGTCTGTTCGCTGCCGGTCGTGGCGCACGTCCGTAGGCCTTCCATAACTGAATTGTCAGGTCGACGATGCGACGCGAGTTCACGTCGCCATAAGTTCACTCCAAAGAAACCAAGGCTGCCAGCGACGTCAGCACTGACAGCCTTAAATTTCCTCACTCAAGCGGCTCGCCTAAACTACGAACGAGTTTAAGTCGACACGATCGAGATGACCTACCTTAAAAGTTCAGTTTCAAGCCGAACTGAAACTGACGGGAATCGTAGGCTGCAGTCGGTTGGCTGTAGAAGCTACCCTGGGCATTTCGCTGCCCGAAGGCGTCCACGTCCCGGAAGAAGGGAGACGCGGCGGCTTCGTTGAACCGATTGAAAAGGTTAAAGCCCTCAGCGATCAGATCCAGCTTCACGCGTTCGCTAAACCGAATTCCACGCATCACCCGCAAATCGACCGAAGCGTAACCATGCGTGATGCCGCGATTGCGTCCGAGGCTGCCAGTCGTAAAGGCCGTCGTTGGTATGAACAGCGTGCCACTGTCAGCGACGCTCGGGCGATCATTCGAGCTTTGAAGATCACCGCTGGAGTCGCTACCCGTCAGTATGTTGAAGGGACGCCCCGAGGAGATTTCGATTATCGGAGCAATCGTAAAATCTGCAAAGAAACGATGCGCCGCGCTCGACGAACCCCGCCACTCGGATGGTGAGCTCAAAGCCCCGCTGAAGACAAAACGATGACGCTGGTCAAAGAGCGACTCAGAGCGCTCGGCGGCAAAATTACGATTGTCTTGCGGCTTGAGAAGAGTCTGGAGGTCCGACGAGTCGTCAATCGAATGCGACCAGGCATAAGAAGCCAGGAACTGGAAGTTGTCTGCGAAGCGTCTCTTAAGTTCCAGGTTTAACGCATTGTAATTTGAGTTGCCATCCGAAAGTTGCGCGCTCACGTCTCCGAACGGAGTGAGTGCGCCGGGTGTGCGAAGACTGTTCGACGCCGCCAGGGCCGCATCTAGTACCGCTTTGGTCACTGCGCCGCCCGACACGGAGTTAGCGAAAAAATAGTTTGGAGCGTTGGGACGGAAAAAATTTGCCACAATTGGATTCACAACTCCCTGCCCTAACCCGTTGCGTCCGACCATGCCGGGGATGATAACTGTGAACAACGGCGGGCAACCTGCACCTGGACAAGCATTGGGAATCGTAAATAAGAAAGATTCAGAATTGCTGGTAGGATTTCGTCCAGCGAAGCGGCGAAAGTTTTCAATCAACAGATCTGGGCGCGGTGAGTTGATATCCTGCGGGTGTGGGAGATGATGTGCGCCAACAAAAATATAACTCGCCGAAAGTGACATGTTCTTCGTCAATTGGCGTTCGACCGTCAGATTTGCCTGGTTGGCGTACGCATACTGGAAGTCTTGTGCGACCGGCAGAGTAAAAGGAAAAATCGGGCCGAAGCCGACGAAAGTCTGGTCGTTGAAGCGAACTCTTCCCGGTAGGTATTGCGCCGTAGTCGCCACCCCAGGGGTCGTGAAACCGGCGCCTAAGGGTGCGCAAATCGGGTTGCCGCTTGCGGGCGAGCAGACGGTTCCCTGAAATATCTGCAAGGGGTTGAGAAGTTGGTTGGGCGCGGGGTTGCCAGGCAAAACATTGAAATACTGCTGTTGCTGCGAAGCGTCAGCGATGTCGGAGTTAAAGGCAACAGCGAGAAGCGGGTGATCATAAAAGAGACCATACGCAGCGCGAACCACCGTCTTGCCATCATTGTTTATGTCCCAGGCAATACCGGCGCGCGGTGCGAAGTTATTCGTATCGCGTGGGAATCCCTGCTGTACACCCACCGCGTTCTGTGCGGTTTGCAGGTCGGCGGCAGAAAGTGAGATGCCCGTCAGAGGATCTCTGAAAGCAACCGGCGCAACAGTATCGGTCAGCTCTACATCGTAACGAACCCCGTAATTCAGAGTGAAGTTCGAGCGTATTTTCCATGAGTCCTGCGCAAAGAAAGCTATCGGGCGATTATTGATTGAGCTGTTAGGGTTGCCGAAGCCCTGGATAAAGGCAGAGGGAACCCCGAAGCCGTAAGACTGTACCGGCAATAAGTCCGGGGGTGTGCAGAAGGCCGGAGGCAGCGGCACGTTGCAGGCGGCAAGGGGCACAGCGTCGAGAAATCTCTGGGAAAGGGCGCCTGGCACTCCACTGAAGTTGAAGAGTCCAGGAAAGTTCAGCTCAAAGCGAGCCTTGACTCCGATTGCGCTATGGTCGCCACCAAATTTGAACGCGTGATTGCCGTGAACGTAGGTGACGGTGTCGGTGAATTGATAGCGCGTCTCCGTACGATCCACTGGAGAGAACGGATTCGATCCCATGAAAGCCGCACCAATTACCTGAATCGCCGCACCAGGAATCGCGGAATCGAAGGAGGCCCTGCGCGACCCAAAGTTGAATCGCAATTCGTTAACCGCCCTACTCGAAAGCGTGGAAGCCAAGGTTGTAACGAACGATGTGTCGCGCAATTTCTGGATGCCGGTGCGCGAGAAGTCGTTTTGTCCGACGGTTTGGTTCTGCGATTCGTCCTGAATGCCCGTTAGCTCGCTGGGATTGTAAGCGAACCTCATCGTCAAACGATTGTTCTTGGTGATTTCATGGTCCAGTCGCAGGGAAAAGAACGAGCTCGCTTCAGAGATGGGAAAGATACGCGACAAGCTGTTTAGTGGCCGAAACGCAATCGGCTGGCCGTTTGCGTTTACGGTCGAAAAGTTGGGTAGGATTCCGTTGTTGGCGAGCGAAGGCACCGGGGCGCCGGTCAGGAAGAACCGACCCCCGATTATTTGTCCGGCAGGAATCAAGCCGCCGGGACTCCGCAGCGTGCTAACGCCGTTTAGCCCTATCTGTCCTCCGGAGGAAGCGAATGTTGCATAAGTGATCGCTCGTCCGATGCGGCCAGTATTCCCGCTTGCCAATTCGCCTCCGATGAAGGCCGCCTGCTCCGGAGTCAGGTTCGAATAAACGTTTGTGAATGGTAAAAACGGAGCTCCGATGGTGATACTGCTGGTCAAACCCGCTCCGACGTCGCCGGTGAAAAAGCCTGATTCCTGGCGACGTCTCTGCTCGAAACTGGTAAAGAAGAATGTGCGATCTTTATCCAGCGTCCCACCTAAAGTTGCACCGTACTGAACCCGCGTAAATGGTGGCTTCTTGTCTGGATCGTTGTCGATGAGGGGCGCAAAGGCATTGCGAGCTTGAATCGACTTGTGGCGAAGAAATCCGAAGACGTTCCCATGAAGTTCGTTAGTGCCGCTCTTGGTGACAACATTGACAACTCCACCGGTCGCACGGCCGAACTCAGGAGCATAGGAATTGGTTGACACTTGATATTCCTGCACACCCTCCTGACTCACAGTGCTACGTGCGGCATTGATTGAGTTGTCCGTGTAGTCCGCACCATCAACCTGCACCAGGGTAGATCGACCACGCTGCCCGCCAATATTTAGGCCCGACGTTGGCGCCGGCCCGATCGGACGCCCGTTGTCGCGTCCGACCGTGGAGATAGTCAAGGCGAATCCTGTGGCGCTACGCTCATTGATGGGCAGGTTGTTTATTCGGGTCTGATCAATAGTGTTGGATACGGTGGTGCTTGACGACTCGATCAGGGCAACCTCAGCGGCAGAGATATCGACGGTAGCGTCAACAGCACCGACTGCCAGTGGGATATCGAGATCCGCGCGTTGGCCCACCGTCAAGGTCACGCTTGGAATTCTTCCTCTGGAAAAGCCGTCTGCTTCTACCGTTACTTCATAGTCTCCAGGAGGTAGATTAGTGATCTG
>DASQKG010000190.1:0-34189 GCA_035630655.1 Pyrinomonadaceae bacterium | reverse complement strand
AATACCAGTTGCGTTTGGCTAATGTATTTCATGCCGGCGACGGTAATCTGCATCCGTTAATCTGTTTTGACTCCCGATCGCAGGACGAAGTCAGACGCGTCAAAGAAGCGGGACGCGAGTTGATGGAGGTTTGCGTGCGAGCCGGCGGCAGCATCTCAGGCGAGCATGGCGTAGGACTTGATAAGCGCGAATTCCTGTCGATGATCTTTTCTGATGGCGATATGGACGCAATGTTGCGCGTGCGCGCGGCTTTTGATCCAACCGGCCTCTGCAACCCTGGGAAGATCATTCCGATGTTGCGGGGCTGCGGCGAAGGGCGGGCGGTGGCGAGTGTCCAAAGTCCAATGTCCAAGGTCCAAAGTCTACCTTCATCTGTGGATTCGAAAAGGCGACCTCGGGATTTGGAAGTTGGAACAAACAAAGTCGGGTCAACTCATGATCCGGATAGCGTTGCTCGCCAGTTAAGGGACATTGTCAGTGATGCGAACATCTCACAAGATCCATTCGTTAGCATCGCCCCCGAATCCATTGACCAGGTCTGCGAAGTGATGAAACGCGCAGCTAGCGAGCGTTGGACTGTTGCCCCGGCCGGTGCTGCAACCTGGCTCGAGGTCGGGAATCCCATGGCGACCGTGGATCTCGTCGTTAGCACAAAGAATCTAAACCGGATAATTGAACATGAGCCCGCTGATCTTGTTGCGTTTACAGAGGCGGGTGTCACACTTCGTGACTTTAATCTCGAGCTGGCGCGAAGCGGACAGTGGCTCCCGCTCGACTCACCGGACGATGGCCGATCAACAATCGGCGGCGTGATAGCCACGGGGCTCGGTGGTGCACAACAGTTTGCATACGGCGCTCCGCGCAGACACGTCATCGGAATGAAAGTGGTGCTCGCTGACGGAAGTCTCATAAAGGCCGGCGGGCGCGTCGTAAAGAACGTTGCGGGATACGATCTCTGCAAGTTGTTTACAGGAAGCTATGGAACGCTGGGGGTTATAGTTGAAGTCAACTTCAAGCTGCGTCCAGTTCCGTTCGAGACCTGCACAGTGCTGGTATCAGGTGCTCGTAAAGAACTTCTGAAGACCGCTGCCCACGTGATAAATTCTCGGCTGTTCCCTACTGCAGTAGAACTTTTTTCGCCGTCGCTGGCTGTTGAAGCGGGCCTATCTGACGAAGGACAGGACCATTTGCTTCTGCTGCGATTTGCGGGATCGATTAATGCCGTCACCGAGCAAACGAGCCGCGCCCTAGACCATGTCGCAGATGGAACACAGCGGCGGGCCCCTGTTGTTTCGGAGGATGCGCCGCTGTGGCAGACAGTCGCCGCATTGCCATCGCGATTTGCGGGTGCATTGGTTTCGAGAGCGAGTGTTCGTCCAAGCGATCTAAATGAATTTCTTAGGCAGCTTAACGAGTCGAGCGACACCGGGCGGAGTCCTAATCCGTTATGGCACGCCGGGGTTGGCGATGGCCGCATCCGTATGTTCGAGCAGCTACCGGCTGAAGCGAATGGCGAAAGCGACGGGGCGAAGCGCATCCAGCAGCTAAGAAAAACAACCGACCGGCTGGGAGGCAGCTTGGTGCTCGAAGACGCGCCAACTTCGTTGAAGAGTCAGCTCGACGCCTGGGGAGGTTGGAGTAACTCAGCGGCACTGATGTCGAGGATCAAACGCCAACTCGATCCGTGCAACCTGCTCTCGCCCGGCAGATTTGGGTTTGAGTCGGTGGCATGACCAACGACTAAGGAGTAATGGGGCCTGTTCAGTTCGGCTTTGCCGCCCGATGTGCGGCGTGGGCTTCGCCCCGCCGGCCGCGGCCAAATTACTTCCCGGGCTATGCCCTTGATTCGGGCGCGCACTTCGGATTTATTGGGCCGTAGGTCGATAGGGGCATAGCCCCATGTGTATAAGGGCCTCTACGGCGGGGCGGAGCCACCGCCGCACATCAGGCGGCAAAGCCGAGCCCAAGAGAGGCCCATAGTCTTTGAGATAAGCTCAGTCGATTAACGAAAGACAAGAATCATGAACATGAAACTAAGGTCCGGATGTCATCTAGTTCTTGTGACGGCGATTGCCGTGGTCTCCATCGTTGCGCCGTTCGCGCCGGTTCGAAACGATATTCAACCGACTGCGGTCGCCGCTTCACGCGATCCAGTGCGCGCGAAAAACGGCATTGTGGCTTCGACGAATGAAGTCGCCTCGCGCGTCGGCGTAGACGTAATGAAGCGCGGCGGCAACGCCATCGACGCAGCCATTGCCGTGGCATTCGCTCTAGCCGTGACCCATCCCGCCGCAGGAAATCTCGGCGGCGGGGGCTTCATGATGATCCGGCTCAAGAACGGCAAAACCACGGCCATCGATTATCGTGAGATGGCGCCCGCTGCTGCCACGCGTGACATCTACCTCGACAAGAATGGAAACCTGATTAAAGGCGAGGGCGGCTCACTGGTGGGCTATCGCGCGGCAGGCGTTCCCGGAACAGTGCGCGGGATGGAGTTGGCTTTGAAAAACTATGGCTCCGGTAAACTCACCTGGGCGCAACTGATCGAGCCTGCACGTCGACTGGCCGAAAATGGTTTCACAGTCACCCATTCACTGGCGCGTTCGCTGCGCGGCAACGATGATTACTTGTCGCAA
This sequence comes from Pyrinomonadaceae bacterium, assembly GCA_035630655.1. Taxonomy (GTDB): domain Bacteria; phylum Acidobacteriota; class Blastocatellia; order Pyrinomonadales; family Pyrinomonadaceae; genus PSRF01. Next base: position 31,553 of record DASQKG010000190.1, on the reverse strand, counting down.
TACGCCGAAACCAAACGCATCTATCTCAACAACGGCAAGTTTTATCAGGAAGGCGATCTATTTCGCCAACCGGATCTGGCCGCCACGTTCGCACGCCTGCAAAGAAGTGGACCAAATGAATTCTATGAAGGGGAAACGGCGCGTTTAATAGTCGCCGACATGAAACGCAATAACGGTCTGATGACGATGGCAGACCTAAATGGGTATGTAGCAAAACAGCGCGAACCTCTGCGGGGAAGTTACCGTGGCTACGGGATTATCTCGATGCCGCCGCCATCGTCAGGTGGCGCGGTCCTGATCGAGATGCTGAACATCCTCGAGGGCTACGACCTTAACAAGATGGAGTCGTCGTCATCCGAGCGTTACCACCTAATGGCCGAGGCAATGCGAAGGGCGTTTGCTGACCGGGCGGAGTTTATGGGCGACGCCGATTTCGTAAAGGTCCCGGTGGCCGGTTTGATCGACAAGTCCTACGCCGCCAAACTTCGCAAGACGATAAATCTTGACCGCGCGTCAACCAGCGCCGAAGTCCGCGCTGGTGAACCTGCCGGCCACGAATCAGAAGAAACCACACACTTCACCGTCGTCGACGCTCAAGGCAATACCGTGGCGAACACTTACACGTTGAATAATTCCTACGGTTCCGCGGCCGTTGCAAAAGGGACCGGAATTTTATTGAACGACGAGATGGACGACTTCGCGGCGAAGCCGGGAACACCGAACATGTACGGCTTAATCCAGGGCGAGAGAAATGCGGTTGCTCCGCGCAAGCGCCCGCTCTCGGCGATGACGCCGACGATTGTCTTGCGCAAGGACGGTAGCGTCTGGTTCACAGTCGGCAGCCCGGGTGGCCCGACGATCATCAACACGGTGCTATGCGTGATCACAAATGTCGTCGACTACGGCATGAACCTTCAACAGGCTCTCGACACGCCGCGTATTCATCATCAATGGCTGCCGGACGAGCTTGTGTTTGAACCTTACGGACTGTCAGGCGACACACAGCGCGCGCTGGCTGCGCGTGGTCACAAGTTGGTGGACAGGCCGCGCTATCTCGGTGACGCCGAAGGCATAATGATCGAGGAGAAGACTGGCGTGAGATTAGGTGCGACGGATCCAAGGAGAAGCGATGGGCCAGCTGTCGGTTATTGAGTCGTGAGGAGTCCCCACATGGCCAAAGCTAGTCAAAGCCAGAAGGATCAGTGGAGGGCCGGCTTCATTTCGTCCACCAAGAACCTCGTGTGGGGTACCGTAATTATTGCTTTGCTGATTGGCGCCCTTTTCCTAATCTACAAAGCAAAACGGGCAACAAGACCGGCGGAGTACGAGGGCAGAATTATCGACAAGTGGGCGGGCTACACACATTCGGAACTCGGGTCACGTCCCTATTTCCAACTGCTGTTGGAAACTCGTGGTGGCCAACGGATCACAGTCTCGATCGATCAAGATCTGTATCAGCGCGTGAAGGTGGGAACATGGATTAAGAAAACTAAAACAGGAGTTGAGCTGGGGCAGGTCAATCCAGCAACCTCTCGTGATGTTGCTCACGGGAGCATCAGGTGCGATTTTGAGTCGTCCAAATCGAACGTGTGAATCGCGGCGGAATGACGTCGTAATAAATCTTCGACCCTTGCTACTGAACAATTGCCAACACGCAACCAAATGAATTTGGGCGGTCCGCCATGCAACAAACTTCGCTGTTGGAAGTCGGAGTCTTTGGAAACGATCGTGAACCCCTCGGCTTTTGCGTATTGCCAGATCTCGAAGTCTGACGCGTCGCGCAACCCCACCGCTCTTACGTGGGCGCTTTCGGTATAAATGTCCGCTAGGGGCCGGGGGCAGGCGTGGTGGGAGATTTTGATCAAACAGCAGTTTCATGGTCTGGCAACGTTGCGAGTTTGCGCTCGCGGTCGGCAGCGAATGCCAAACAGGCCTTAATGTCTTCGGCCGTGAGGTCCGGGAAGTCCGCCGGAATTTCTCCTTCGCTCATTCCGCTGGCGAGATATTCGAGCACATCAGTTACAGTCATCCGCGTTCCACGAATGCAGGGCTTCCCGCTGCGCTTCCCCGGTTCGATGGTAATGATCTTGCTATGATCCATGTAGGAATGATAACAAAGCTGATTCATCCTGCAAGATAAGGCGCGGGAGACAGCATTGACGGCACCAGACCTACCCAATGAAATTTAGCGAGCTAATAAGACTCCTTGAGCAAAATGGTTTCACCTTGCTTAAGGAAAGGGGTCCATTCGCTACTACGGGAAACCCGGGCATGACAGGCTTGTCCGCGTTGATTATCATGGTGCAAAAGAGGTCCCCACGGGAACTTGCCATGCAGTCTTGAAAGCGGCTGGAATAGGAGGAAAGCGCCCATGATCGATTTGAAATATTCTTTGGTTATCGAGGCTACTGAGGATCCGAATTTTTTCGGCTTCTACTCTCTCGAACTAGAAGGTTTCACAGGCATAGGACATTCTATCGAGGATTGTTTGTATAAGGCGAGATGGGGAATGGAGGAACACTTAGCTTTGCTTCATGACCAGAAACTTCCGGTTCCCTCCCCGAATCCAAATCCCAAGGTGATAGTACAAAACACCGAACAAGTCGCACCTGCTGCTTAGTTATTCCATTGCCTCAATCACAATTCACCTCGAAGCTCGCACAGGAGGAAGACAAGCTTCTCGCCTGCATCCACTGCGGCCTGTGTCTGGAAGCTTGTCCAACTTACGTCATCACCGGCGATGAAAACGATGGACCACGCGGGCGCCTGTACTTAATGCGCGCTGTCGGTGAAGGACGGCTCGCCAGCGACTCGGAATCTTTTGAGCGTCACATAGATCGTTGCCTGGGTTGCCGTGCTTGCGAACAAGTTTGCCCGGCGGGAGTGGAGTATGGACAACTGCTGGAAGCCGCGCGCGGCGAATTGTTCAACTCGGGGCCGCAAAGAGGTCTCAGTTATGCCTTATTACGATTTGTGCTCAAACACGTCTGGCTACATCCTGGCCGGCTGGAGTTTTTATTTTCAATCGCCCGGGTTTTCCGCAACGCCCGCCTCGCGCGAGTGCTTTTAAAGTCTGGTATCGCAAAACTTCTATCAAGGCGGGTTGAATTCGGTTTGGCACTATTGGAAAGCTCGGCCGGTAAGCAATTCAACGCATCACAACAGAAACGCGAATTTATAAACGCTCAAACCGCAGTTGAAAATTCTGCAGGTCAAAACACTCTGCTGTTCACTGGCTGCGTAGGCGCCGGGCTCTTCTCGCGAGTTAACGAAGCAACGGCGCGCGTGCTCGAGGCTAATGGATTTGGCGTCGCAGCTCCGTCTCAGCAAGTTTGCTGCGGCGCGCTTCATGCACATGCGGGCGACCTGGAGGGGGCCAGAACGCTCGCGAGGAAAAACCTTCAAGCTTTCTCGGACGACGACGACACTCCGATAATCACAAATGCAGGCGGTTGTGGCGCCATGCTGGCATCTTACGCGCACCTCTTCGAGCACGATGAGTTACTCTCCGGCGAAGCACGAAGATTCAGCGGCCGAGTGCGAGACGTCAGTCAACAACTGGAAACCGTCGTAATCAGGACCGGCGCCGGCCCTCTGCAGGAGACTGTAACGTACGATGCCTCATGTCATTTGCTTTATGGGCAACACGCGGGCGACGCTCCGCTCAAGATCGTCGGCGCGGTCCCGGGTTTGAGTTTCTCAAGATTGGAAGGCTCGGAAAGATGTTGCGGTGGCGCGGGAATTTACAATCTGATGGAGCCGGAGATGTCGACGAAGGTGCTAGACGAAAAACTTGCGAACATCAAGAACACAGGAGCCGAGGTCCTGGCTACCGGCAACCCCGGTTGCCAAATGCAAATAGGCGCGGGCGCACGGCTCGCCGGAATTAAATTGACGGTTTGTCATCCGGTTGAATTGCTGGACGAGTCGTACCGGCGGGCCGGGTTTTACGAGGAGCGTTAACATTAATATTCGCGAAGGCAGTCTAAATTACAAGGTCCTGGCCATTTTCGCTCCGCTGTTGATTCTCGTGGGGGTGGCCGGTTTTCTGATACCTGCCGAAAAAAGTCTCACCAGCGGCGCGCCTGCATACAACGTATTTCACATTGTCTTCGGGATCCTTGGAGTGTTGATTCTTTGGTCAGGAAAGGAAAAGCTAATCAGCTTCTTCAACGCAGGATTCGGGCTAATAGATCTTTACCAGGGGCTGGCAAGTTATCTGAATCTTCCGCCTGAACAGTATTTCCTCTGGACCACAGTTGACGACGTTTTGCACGTGATCATTGGCTTCTTCCTCTTAATCATTGGCTCGGCCGGCCTGTATAGCCGTCAGCACTCCTGATTTGACTAGAGGTCCTATATCGGTCCGTCGCGGGGAACTATTTTCAGTTCACTCTAGCCCCCAGTGCTACCCGAGTCTGTGTGAGAACTCGGATGTCCGAGCTCTCACATACCTCTATTGCGATCGGTTCGGTAACCGGATGACATTACCGCCTACTATGGTCAACTGAATGTTGCCGTCTCGATCCATCGCGACGAGGTCCGCGCGCTTCCCTTCTTCGATCGAGCCGCAATCGTGGTCGATTCCGAGCAAACGTGCGGGATTGGTTGAGGCCATCTGCGCCAGTTCCATTTCAGACGCGCCTTGCGACTTCATCATTCGCACAGCGTCGAGCATGCTGATAACCGAGCCGGCGATACTTCCTTTTTCATTACTCGTGCGACGGTCTCTCACACTAATTGTTTCGCCCCAAATCTTGTAGTCGCCGTCGCCTAGACCGGCCGCGATCACCGAATCACTTATCAACATCAGGCGCCGCGCCGTCTTCGTTTTAAGCAGAAGCTGTAGAACATTGGAATCGAGATGCACGCCGTCAGCAATCACATCGCAGCTAACTTCGTCATGCAGGAGGCCCCATGCCACGGGTCCCGGCGAGCGATGATGTAATGGCGCCATAGCGTTCATGAAATGAGTCATGTGATGCGCCCCTGCTTCGAAGGCTTTGTTGAGCAGATCAAAATCAGCGCGTGTGTGGCCTATGGATACAACCCAACCGCGTTTGGTTAATTCCCTCGTGAGCTCAATGCCGCCATCGATTTCCGGCGCTAGAGTCATCATGTGTTTGCCGCCGTCAACCGGAAGCACCGGAAGATCCGAGACATCCGATGTTCCCGAATAAGTTCGAAAGAACTGCGACCGCAATGCGCCACACTGCGCCGAATTCACAAACGGGCCTTCGTAATGAACTCCCAGTATGCGTGCCCCAGTTTTGAGGTTCGAACCTTCCTCAATCGCTTTGATCGCACGCGAATAATCAGCAACAGGACCAGGCACCAGCGTAGGCAGCCAACCGGTTACTCCCTGAGTCGCCAGAAACTCCGAGACGCGATTGAGGTCCGCGGCCGAAGCCTCCATCGTATCGACACCGACCGCGCCGTGAATGTGAACATCAATGAAGCCCGGGAAAAGAGTCAGGCCCTCTAGATCTACAATTGAGTCGGCCTCAGGCTTGGTATCGGACTCGACGATGCGAGCGATGTGCTTCTCATGAATGAGAAGACTGGCCTTCGCGGCTCGTTCCGGAAATACGATGCGAGCATTTCGAAGGAGAATGGTGGTTGGAGGCTGGCCTGTCACGAATTTCCGACGCGGCGTTCCCTGATCTGGCGCTCCACAAGTTCAGCCAAAGCGTGTAACCGCTTATCCGTTTCAGTGTGGTGAGGCGCTTCAGCCTTGAGCGCTTCCGCGAGGGCATCAATCTTCGCAGAGGCCTGCGCCTGCTGGTTAATGATAAATTCCATCGCCTTCTGCATTTCTCCGTTTGTCATTAGCCACCTTCTTTCGGCGGTTCATCGGTGTAGCCACTCCTCGAATTGTAACACCAGAATTGCAGTCTTCCCGAGAGTGTATTCAACTGTGAAGCGCGCTCAAATAAATGCCAGTCCTCCGTTATGCCCCTAATCACTCAGGAAGGCGTTTGAATGGACAGTTTTGTTCGGCTAAGATGCCGGCCTGTTCTCTTATCGTCAATGAAATCGCTGAAGCCTTTCACACTAGCTCTATTTCTCCTGCCGGCATCGTTATCGGTGGGCCAAACTGCTGTCCTGGAGGGCGTGCCACCTGAAGCCTTACGTTTCGCCCAAAGCGCGAGCGACGCCGAGGCACGCGCCGACTGGCCGCAGGCCGAGCAAAACTATCTCAGGGCGATTAGTATTGCGCCGGGCTGGGCAGAAGTGTTGGTTAACCTGGCCAGTGTATACAACCGTCAGGCGAAAACTGATCGGGCGATCGCAACACTCAAACGTGCGACGAAACTCAAGCCCAGGCTGGTTGAGGCGCACCTCAATCTTGGAGTGACATATTTCAAAGCCGCGCGTTACGATGATGCAAAAAAGAGCCTCGTTAGTGCAATCGCGCTGCGTCCCGATCATGTCCAGGCGCGCGAATTACTAGCACTTTCGCTGATTGCGATGGAGAACTTTCAGGCGGCCGTCGACCAGCTTGAACAACTCTATTCACAGCAGCACAGGACAGCACCGATTCTTCTGGCACTCGGGCAGTCGTACCTTCGACTGAAGCAGTATGACAGGGCAGCTTCGCGTTTAAGAGAACTTGTGAGGGTTTCGTCTGGTTCGGCGAAGGCCCACCTTCTGCTCGGCGAGGCGTTGGACAACGCTTCGGAATCAGAAAGCGCGATTCAGGAATTTCGTCGCGCGATTGAAGTCGATCCACGCTTGCCGGAAGCGCACTACGCCCTGGGCCATGCGCTCTTGAAGAAGGGCGAGTTGGACGAGGCGGCGCAACGCTTTACTGAAGAGTTGCAGATCACTCCCAACATGACGCTTGCGCTTTACCAGCTTGGGAAGATAAATCTGGCTCGAGGACAAACCGCCGAAGCCGTGGAAATGTTGACGAAAGTCGTTGAGGCAGCTCCCGACTTCAGACCCGCTCTTGAAGCCATGGGCCAAACAATGCTCAAACAGGGCGAGGTCATGCGGGCCATAGGATTCCTGGAACGTGCCGTGAAGCTTGGCGAGCCCTGGGCCGATGGGCATGCGCTGCTAGGTCGCGCTTATACCGCTGCGGGCAGACGCGAGGATGCGCGGAAACAGTTTGCAATCGCGCAAGAGCTTAGTAACCAGGAACGGAAGCGACTGGAGAAGAAGGTCACCGGTACGAAGACACAAAGGCCGTGAACCGGTGTGTCGTGATCGTGCGAAGGAGGCCTCTAACGCACCGACGACAAACTAAAAGTGTGTCGAACAAGAAAAGCCGCCCCTGGTTTGGAAAACCAGGGGCGTTTTTTTTACCTTGCGCGGTTAGTCCGATTTAGAAATTGAACTTTATGCCAAGCTGAATCTGGCGTGGATCGCGCGTGGAGAAGAACTGGCCGAACTGAGGATTTGAGCCTGAGTTAACCAGGTTTTGAACTGAATTAAAGACGGCATCGGTCGGCAGTCTGTCCGGCATAGTCTGGAAGACGTCGTTGAAGGTCGTCCTATTGAAGATGTTGTAAAACTCGGCTCTAAGTTGCAGCCGGTACCGTTCAGTAAACCGAAAGTTCTTAGCAAGGTTTAGATCGGTGAGAAACTGCGTTGGAAACCTGAATGGCGAACGCGGGGAATCACCAATCTCGCCCGTCAACGTGGTTCGAAACGCGAACGGGTTGAAAGCATAGGGAATGCCTCCGGTCGGATTGGCCGGAATTCCTGAGAGCGGATCGCCAACAATATTTGGACGACTGCCGCGAGCAGGCACAGTAGTCGCCGCCTGGACCACACGGTTAAGCGCCAGTCCGCTCTGTGCGGTCGTGATACCCGCGATTTCCCATCCACCCAAAATCATGCGACCAGCTGTCGATTTCGCGAAGTCTGAGCCAAAGCTCGGCACTTCGTAAACATAGCTGGCTACAAATACGTGAGTGCGGTTAAGGCGCGAAGGCGCCCGCTCCAATTGCAGGTTAGTACGAATCTGCGGCACATCGATCGCGTCGCGGTCATTGGTTGCGTCCGTCATGTTCTTGGACCATGTGTAGGCCACTTGAGCAGTCAGTCCACGTGTGGGGCGCAACCTGAACGAGCTTAACAGTCCGTGATAACGAGACGTCGCGCTTGTTTGCCTGTCTGTAATGGCACCGAATCCTCGATACGGACGTGCAAGATTGATGCAGTTCGCGGGATTATTGGCCGCTGCGAGCGCCTGGTCGCAGGTCGCGATACCTCGGCCAGCGGCGACGATCTCCGCCGGGGTCGGCGCGTTGATATCTATCGGCCGGATCAAATGGTTTCCAGCCGAGCCGGCATACCCAATCTCGAAGAGCGAAGTACGACCAACTTCCTGCTGCCACGTCAGTGCCCACTGCTGAATAACCGGAGTTACCCACGGAGCGGTTGTCGCATTCACACCACCCAGAGGGCCACGCGTCGCTGCCGTAACTGGTGAACCCGGATTACCGAATGGGATGGGAGCGGCTGCGGTGCCTGTAAGAGAGACAGAGTTGTTGAAGGGTGGCGTAGTAAAGGAATTCTGTTCAACGATGCCGATTAGCGCCTGATCGTAGTAAACACCGTAACCGCCTCGGATCACCGTCCTGGTATTGCCACGTGGGTTCCAGGCGAAACCTATACGCGGCGCCCAATCGTTCTTGTCGTCCTGCTGTACACGGCGGCCGAATGGTGAGTTCGCCCCCGCATAAGCAAAGCCATTGGTTACATCAAACGAGCTGGTTACAAACGTGCTGCAAGTAGCATTGGCGCATACCGGAGTCCGGGCCCGGTTGTACAATTCCGGCAAAAATGTGGCGAGCACATTATCCTTGTCAATCGGTTGCCGGTAGCGATAGTAGCGAATGCCATAGTCGAGCTGGAAATTAGGCCGGACTTTCCAGGTGTCCTGGACATAGAACTCAGTGCGACCAAAGCGCAACTGTTGGGTAACGTCCCGCTCAGGTTCGGCGTAACTGGTCGCGCGTCCCAGAAGAAAATCCGCCAGCCCAATACCCGAAGTCGTGGGAACACGCGTCTGCACGCCGGTAAATCCGTAAGTGCCCTGCGTGGCATTCGCCGCGTTCTCGTCTTTGGATTCCCAACTCACTTCGCCGCCAAACTTGAACGTGTGTGATCCATGAATAATTGTCACGTTGTCTTTGGGGTTCCAGTTTTTGTATGTAACGTCAAACAGTTGTCCGGAACCGATAGTTGGCTGCCCGGTGATATTGAGAATCGGTGGCAAGCCGGAGTTGTTTTGGGGAAAAATTTCGCTGTGTGGAACCGTAATATCTGTGCCGTTGTAACGTCCCAGAAGAGTGGTTGTGATCTTGTTGCCTGAGAAAGTAAAGCTGGCCTCGTTCACAATGTTGGGCCCAAACGTACTGCTCAAGCTAATCGCCATTACCTGGCCGGGAACTAAGGTATCGGTTGTGGCGACGTTAGGTATTGTCGCGCCAAAAAACAAGCCGCCGAGCTCTCGTGTTAGCGAGAGGTCGCGTGTATAGCGACCGGTCAGCCGGTGCATACTCGAAAAGTTGTGATCAACACGCATCGTCTCCTGGCGAGTGTTCTGGATATTGGGCGCGGTAACGGCAACACGATTAGGCGCGCGTCCGGCAGTCACCGAGGGAAGGTTGGGTTCCGGATAGAGCGCGAGCAGAGCGCGTGCTGTCGCATTAATTCGTCCTGCTGGAATTGTGTTGTTAGTGAACTGGAGTCCAGTCAGGGGATCGAAGATCGGCAGATTACCGGTCTCTGAAAAATTGCCCTGGCGCTCCAGCAAACTGGGCACGGTGATTGGCGAGGCCAGACTGGGTGCGCGGATAATGCGCCGCCACTCCTGCGAGAACAGGAAGAACGTTTTCTCTCGGTCCGTGTTGTAGAACCCGGGGATGACCACCGGCCCGCTAATCAAATAACCAAAATTGTTGTAACGAAGTTTGGGTCGCGGTGTGCGCTCAGTACCAGCTGTGTTTATTCCCAGTCTCACGCCTGCATCGTTTGGGCCGAAGGTGCCGTTTGCATTGTTGAAGAAGCTGTTGGCGTTTAATTTGTCGTTCCGCCAAAACTCATAGAGAGTTCCGTGAAAATCGCGACCGCCACCGCGAGTGACGAGGTTAACTACACCACCGCCGGACTTGCCAAACTCGGCTGTGGGAACAGACGTGATGACGCGAAATTCCTGAATCGAATCAACGGTCGGAATCGACAACAAAGTAATACCTGACCCAACGTCAGTATTACTGACGCCGTCGACCAGGAAGTTGATCGAGTTGCGGCGTGTGCCGTTGATCGAGAAGTTGACGGTATTGGTCAACCCGATGCCAATCTCCGAGTCGCCAGTGCTGGTAACGCCGGGGACCAGGGTCAGCAGTGCCATAAAGTTGCGGTTGTTAAGCGGCAGCTCAACTACACGCCGGTTTTCAACCACGTCGCCAACCGTGGGCGTCGTTTGAATCAGCGACGTCTCCGTCGTAACGGTGACTGATTCGGAAACAGCGCCGGCCTCCAATGTGACGTTGAATAGCTTTCGGTCGTTAACGTTGACCTCGACACCCTTGATCAAGTGTTCTTTGAAGCCCTGGCCTCGGACCGAGATGTCGTACAGCCCCGGTTGAAGTTGCGTAAAGGTGTAAGTGCCGGTGTCATCCGTCTGCGTTTTGCGCTCTTCGTTAGTAGCAGTATTGGTTGCCGTCACTTCGGCGGCGTTAACAACTGCGCCGGTGGGGTCGACGACGGTACCGCTAATTCGGCCAGTTGTCTCCTGACCCAAAGACACGGTGCCCAGCGCAATCAATAGGATCACAGTCAGAAATAGAAGTCGGAGCAAAGGGGTGAAAAGCTTCATTGGAGGGTTCCTCTCGTTAATCCAGGCCTGTGGAAAAATGGAAAACTGAAATTGCGTTAGACGCCATATGGAGTAGGTGATTTATACACCTCCGAGCGAATTGGAACAAGATGTTTTTGGCTGTTTTTGCCGGCAGTATTGCTTGGGATTGCGGCCCGTCTGACTGGGGTTCAGATTGACGAAATTTATCGACCAGGCTTAGTTTCTTACCGGGCTTAACAACGAAGACTCGGCCGTGGGCCGTATATAAGGTGTCGCTGGCCGTTTGAGCGGAAATGTCGTTTGCGTTGGGAACGCGATACCGGTCATACCTGTATTCAAACGTGAGGTTCAGCCAAACGTGGGCGTCCGCCTGCGAAGAGACAAAGTTGAGATGAGGCAATCTCTTCTTGATAACTAAGGAGAAGTGTTTTCATAACCCTGATGAAACCATTTTTCGCCGAGAGTTTACTCGCGAGGTCAGCGAATGTAATGGTTTTGTCGTCCCGATGGCAGGTTGTGGCTGGGGGTTTAGAAATCAAGCGCTTGGACCATGCGGGTGGAACACCGATGCAGTTTGAGTTAACCCTGAAAGCGTTCGCCAATTCTAGCCCAGGGTTGCGCTTCTGCAACCCTGGGGGAGACGCTCCCATTTATAAGGAGCGAACCCTGAAAGCGTTGCGTCGCGAGACCCGCAGACCTGTCGAACTCCTTCAGAGTTGCCACAAAACAAACCATGAATCTAATTCCCAGGGTTTCATAGCAAACCCTGGGCTGAAATTAGCGAACGCTTTCAGCGTTAAATACAACGGTGGGTTACTTGATCGCAGCCGCCGTTTCAAAAGCGCCGCGACGCACACGGTCGAGATAATCGGCACCCGGGTTCAATTCACCTGGCCGCGTGGTGAAGTCGTATGAGAAAAGAATTATCCCTTCCGCTCCGAGTCGACGAGCCACATTGATCTTCTCGACTGTCGACTCCGCTCGAATACGATATGCGCCAATCCCGGCCCAGACGCGGCGACCGGCTGCGTGCGCGCTCGAGGTGGCCACTTCAATCTGCTTTTGAAAGACCGCCGTATCTGTGGAATAAGCCATAGGACAGGCTACGTCGAGAATGCCCATGGACAGCCAACGCCGCCAATCCTGAAAACGACGGGTAAAGGCGTTTTCATCGTTGGCAAAAACGGCAGCCGAAACGGTGACGTTTGGTTTCTTCTGCTTGACGCCGCGATAGACGCGTTGGACCAGCGTTGTGATCTGTTCGCGTTGAAAGTCGGCAAACTGTTTGGAATGCGTCTCGGCAGCCGCAAGTGGATTTTGCTTCAACTTTGATTTCAGCTCACGCTGCTCGGCATCTGAAAGTTTCGGCTTCAGCCACTTCTGAAATTTCTCGAGCGAAGTGCGGCTGTAATCGAAGTCGGGGCTGGCCAGTCGAACGTAATCGAAGTGGAGACCATCGACGTCGTAGTTTTTCAACACGTCCATCCAAATCTGGAAGATGTGTTCGCGCACGCGTGGATTCGCCGGCCCAGTGTAAATGCCTTCCAGCTCCTGCCGATTACCTTTGGACCACTCGACGATGCGCTGACGGTAGCGCGGGTCGCGGGGTGACATCTTGTAGAGTTCAGCAGCTACTGGACGCGGTACGGCCAGCCAGTCGGGATGTTTGTGATAAACGTGACGTGGATCTGTTGGCAGCGTATCGAGGTTTGCCAGGAGACTGGTGTTGAGCCACGCATGGACCTTGAGCCCTCTGGAACGTGCTTCTTTAAGCGTCACCGCTAGCGGATCAAATTCCGCCGGTTGATCTTTTAGTTCCATCGCGCGCGGTTCTCGCCTGGAACGATAATAGGAATCGCCACGACCACGCACCTGTACTATCAGCGTATTAAAACCGTTGCTCTTTGCGGCTTCCACCATCGCGCGAATTTTCTCGGGCGAGGTCAGAGTAGTGCGCACCACCCAAAGCGCGCGCACCTCATTAGACGAAGCAGCGGCAACTACTGCAGTCGCTGATTTCTCTTGTTTGAGAAGCGCTGAACCGAAGGCCGCGAGAGCCGTAGTGCTAACGACCGCAACGGCCAGAAGCGCTGCGACCTTACTACGTGGTTTTATTGACATGCTGGGGAACTCAAAGCTGCAGTTCAGAGTTCGTCAAGCTTTATTAGCTTGTGTCTTCCGCGGCAAAACACAACCTGAAGGTCGAACTCTGAACTACACGCCCTTATCGGATAACGAATGGGCGGGATTTTACTCCCGCCCAGCTCGTCAGGTTTTGGTTAGAAGGTATAGCGCAGCGCAACTTGCACGACGCGCGGAAGGTACTGCGCATGCATTCCAGTGATAGCGCCGAAGTTTGTGGCCGCAATGTCAGTTACAGGCGTGCCATACCACGGATGGTTCAGAGCATTGAACAGATCGGCCCGAATCATTAGCCGGTGGCCTTCGAAGGGCATCGGGAACATCTTGGTGATACCGATGTCAACAATCTGCTGGCCATCGCGGTAGAAAGTGTTTCGTCCGATTATTCCGTTTCCAAAGTCTGCCAGCGTGGCCGCGCGAAATGCTGAGCGCGGCAGCACCTGACGTGACGTCGCCGGATTATCAACGCCGCGACCGAGAATTGAAGGGTCAATGATGACCGGACGGTTCTCGATGAAGCTATCGAAGTTCAGATCGACTCCCGCGGTATTTCTGATTGTGAATGGCGTGCCCGCGGCGAAACGCACTACCGTCGCCAACTGCCAGCCACCCAGGGTTTGGCCCAGGAAATCCTTTCGGCCGTTGAAGAACGGAAAACGGTACGTGCCGTAGAAAGTGAACCGGTGCGGCGTATGGAACAGCGACAGGCCGCGAGCGTTCCGAGAGATGTTTCCAGTCTGGTTTGTGTCGCCGCTGGCCACGCCCACGTCAGTTGCCTCCGAGGTCGTATCGATCGATTTACTCCACGTGTAGGTTGTCTGGAAGTTGAGACCCTTGCTGAGTTTCTTTTCCCACTTGACCTGCAAGCCGTTGTAGTAACTCCAGGACGAATTACTCACCAGCAGATTTGTCGTATAGCGCGGGTCTGGACGTCGTTCGTTTGTGCGAGGAACGCGGAAGCTGTACTCGAGTGCCCCGATGGGAACGACCACGGGACACGTCGTAGTAAGTGTAGTTGCCGTTGTCCCGGCACATTCCGCATTAGCAGCTACTCTGATTGTCTGGCCGCGCAGGGCTGCAGTATTGTTCGGATGGTTCGCTACGAAGACACCGTTGACCGGGTCATGCACAGGAAGGTTTCCCTGCGAGAATCGGAGCAAGCCAATGCCGCGGTTGCCGGTGTACGTAACTTCCAATTTCGAATTCAAAGGCAGTTGGCGCTCAATGGTGATACTCCACTGCTGGGTGTAGGGCATCTCCAAATCGGGATCTACGACAGCGATTGCATGCCGCGTGGTTTGTGGCCCCGGAACAAATACGAACCCTCGGGTGGGATCGGCATAGTTGTGCGGATTAAAATTCGCCGGAGCGGCGGTGGTGGTTGACGTCAAGGCGAGCTGAAGTGCGGTTGGTGGATTGAAGCGCAAGCCGGCGCCGCCCTGTGAAAATACGGATTGGAAAATTCTGCCATCGAAGATGCCGTAACCGCCGCGAATTACGGAACTGGTTGGACCGCCGAATAACTTACCCAATACCCCACCTTCGAAGCCGGGGCTCCACGCAAAACCTACGCGTGGCTCGATGTTGTTTTTGTCGTCGTCATAGATGTAATCAATGCGGCCTTTGACTTCTTCCGGGACGGCGACGTATTCATACCGGCCTCCCAGGTTGAGTGTAAGGTTGGGACGAACCTTCCAGTTATCTTCGGCGTAAAAATTGTATTCCTTGATTCTGTTTTCGAGGAAGAAGGGACCATAGCCTTTGCTAAAACTGGAAACGCACCCATTCAGAAACGCATTGAGTCCGCTACCGTAGTTTATTGTGTTACAGGTCGTAGCGCTGAAGTTATAAAACCCACGCGAAAAACTATCAGCCAGGTCATCAAGCCTCTGGCGGCGAATGTCCGTCCCGGCCTTAAAGAAATGGTTGCCGCCAAAAAGCGACGAGACGTTATAGACAAACTGATGGTCCGTTTGATAACGCTGGATCGGGAACGCCCCCGCGTTTCCGATGATGGATCCACCGGCGAGGGCCGCCGGATTCTGGAAGCGAATCACTGGAGTATCGTTGCCGGCAGTAATGTTCACCAACGTGGTACGCAAACCCAGCCCATAGCGAAACTCACCCACGGTTTGAGCGGAGAAAAGATGTGTCCACGTGAACCCACCATTCTGCTGTTTGTTGTTTTGGTCGGCACGCTCGCCGATGATCAGGTCGTCAGCCGCGAGTATCTGGCGCGTATACTGCCATCTTGCCGTAAATTGATCTTTGTCGCGGGGGTTCCAGTCCAAACGGCTCGAGTAATCTTTCAATGGGAAGTCACGACCCTGAACGCCTATCCAGCAACGCGGGCATCGCGGGTCGTTAGGAAGAATATTGTTGGTCTTAAATCTGGCAAGGGTAGTGGCGATGAACGCCCGGTTGGCCGGAGTGTCGAATTGCGGTGTTTGCTTAAACCAATTTGCCGGGTCATGTTCGCTAGCCAGGAAAACGTCACGCGCGATGTTGCCGCCACCGGTATCCTCGACATGATCCGCGCTTATGAAACCAAACAGGCGGTTTTTCAATACCGGGAACCCGCTGGTGAAGCCAAACTGGTTGCGTCGATTTACCGGTTTTTTAAGGCCCGGGTTAAAGACGTTGTTTGTGGCATTCAACCGGCTGTTTTGATTGAACCAATAAGCGCTGCCATGAAGCTTGTTAGTGCCGGACAAGGTTTGGACCAGCACAACAGCTCCGTAACCGCGCCCAAACTCCGCGGCAAAGTTGTTGGTGATAACCTGGAACTCTTTTATGGTCGCCAGCGATACTCCCTGACGGTGCTGATTCTCTGACGAGTCGTCGTTGTTGACGCCATTGATTTGGAAGGTGGCGCCACGCGTTCCAGTCCCGTTGAAATTGATAGATGATCCGGATGACGAAGTCGGATTGTTCTGACCCGAAACGGGATTCTCCTGGAAGCCCGAGAATGTTTCTGCCAGGTTGAGAAAGCTCCCTTGGTTGGCGACTGGCTTATCCTGGATTTCCTGCGTATTAAGCGAACCCTTGACCTCGGCGTTGGTAGTATTAATAGGCGCGGCATCGGCGGTAATCATTACCGCCTCGTTAATGCCTCCCGGGGTCAATGTCATGTCAACTACTCGCGTTTGATTCAACGTAACTTCAACGTTTTCCTGCGTGGTGCTACTAAAGCCCTTGCCGGAAGCGACCACGTTATAACGGCCGATCGGCAGGAAGGCCGCCGTATAGATACCTTCACTATTTGTCGTGAGCGTGCGCTCCTGACCGGTATCTACGTTGCGCACCACTACCTCAATCCCGGGCACAACACCCCCACGCGCATCCGTTACGGTACCCTGCAGAGTACCCGTCACGGTTTGAGCTGAGGCGGATGCCGGCAACAAGACACACGAAACGGCAAAAGCTAACACGAAGAAAACATTTCGAATTGAATACGACTTTCCTTCAAACATAGAGAGCCTCCTGTAAATAGCTTCGAACTGACGACAGCGATGTAATCTTCAAATGAGAAGTGGTTCCCAGGGTTCGCCGTGCCCCGAGACGAGCATGGGCTGTTGAAAAGAATCAACAAACAGTTCCCTGCCCGGTGCTCGCTAGAAGTTGAACCTCGCCGACACCTGTATTCTGCGTGCGTTATTCGTGACGCTGTCGTTGATGCGTCCGAAGATTGCGCTGTTAATAACTGCGGTCGGATTATCGAATGAAGGTTTGTTTAAGACATTTCTCGCATCAGCTCGCAAGTCGAAGCTGTATCGCTCAGAAAACCTAATCTTCTTGGCAAGAGAAGCGTCCCATTGAAAGTAATGTGGCGCGAGAAAGAAATTGCGCCCGGTATTTCCTATTGAGCCCGGCGCCGGCGCCGAGAAGAGTGCGCGGTCCGCCGCGTCAAACCAGAAGTTTCTTCCGGATTCCAAGACCAGACTTCCCTGGTTCCTGCTGCAGCCGTTGCAATCCGCGGTTGATTGGACCACATTGCTGACCGTGTTGATGCCGGAGTAAACGGTGAAGGGCCTTCCCGATGTCCACAGGACCGTGCCCCCGAACAACCATCCGCCAATAATATGATTGACTATTGCGGGGGCGCCGGAGCCGAACATTTTCCCTTTACCGAAGGGCAATTCGTAGGTGTAGGTTCCCTGGAAAACGTGTCGCCGATCAAAGTCGGACCAGGTGTAATTCAGGCTGCGGTCTCTCAAATCAAACGGGGTGCTGGACGCGGCCTGGACCGAACCGGTTGAAACCGTGCTGAGCGAAGGATCCCAGGAGCGATTGTCCTTGGATTTCGAAAGTGTGTAACTGAGTTGAAAGCCCAGGCCGCTGGTGATGCGACGCTTAAAGATTAACTGGAGACCGTGATAGTTCGAATAGTCATTACTATCAAAGACGTTAATGCCGCCGCTGAATTGCGGATAGGGCTGAAGCAGAAACGGAAATCCGCTAAGGTTCATTAGTCGTTGATTCAGCTGCGCGTTGCTGCAAACTCCCGCGCTAACTTCCGCTGCCTGGCAGGTCCGCTGCGAAATGAGCAAAGCCGTTGCCGCCACGCTGCCCTGGGTAATGGCCGCGGTGTTAAGCGCGCGGAAACGAGCGGTGCCGCCATTGTTCGCGGCATTACCCGTCATGATCAAATTAACCAGCGGGCTATTGTAAGTGGAGCTCGCTCTGATGCGATTGAAAGCATCGAGAAAACTACTCTCGGCGACGCCCGGCACGCCTGCGAATATGTTTACCTGATTAACGTTGTATCCACCAAGCAAGTGAACGGCGTGTTTTCCGATGTAGTTGACTTCAACGACATTGTTTTGAATCTCTCTTTGAAAACTTGCGGACCATTCATGCACCTGAGGAAACTGCAAATCGGGATCGATAACGCTGCCGGAGCTTGTGCTAAACGCTGCCGGTTGCCGCAAAGCGTCCGGCGTACTGGGCGGCGCCAGCGCGGCAATCACTGGTCCAAGATTCCGGAACAGGCCACCGCCTTGACCGAAGGCAGAATTCAATGCCGATGTGTTGTTGCCCGGTGTACTCTGGAATATCGAAGACCCAAACAGGAATGTCGCGATTCTATCGGAAGCGATTCGATAGTTTCCACGGATTGATGTTTTTCCGGTCTTGAATGGATCCCAGGCAAAGCCAACGGACGGCAGGAGCTTGCCGTAGTCATTCTTAAAGAGATCGCTCTCGACCCATCGAACAGTCTGTGTCGGCGCCGCCCCGAGTTTGACCTCTTGATCGGGGGCCAGTCTTGGCCTGGCCTCAACCTTAGGCTGCATTTTGATTTCCCAGCGCAATCCCAGGTCAAAGACTAGGTTCGATCTAAACCGCCAATTGTCCTGAAAGTAAAAATCGAGCTCGGCATAGTTTGCAATGTTGAGCCATCTAGTCCCTGCGGGAGCAAAAGTGCCGGGGTTCGCCGGGTCCGTCACAAAAGCTCGCGAAACATTTCCAACTCGTCCAATCAGATCTACTACCGTATTTTGCAGCCGTGTCACGTCATTCGCATTAATACTGGTGGCCCCGGCAGATGGTAAATTGAACCCTGTAAACCCAGCGGCCCCACTCAGTGCTACGACCGGTTCAATGGCTGAACCGGCTACGTTGGATCGGTCGTCGTTATGACGATTGAAGCGCAGATTAGTTCCGCCCTTCAAAGTGTGTGCACCCTGGATGTAGGTTAAGTTGTCAATATACTGCAACGTTCGCACGCCTCGCGCGTTGTAGGAAAAGTTAGTGTTCGGCGTAGCTACATTGATAAAGCTAAAAGGAAGATTTGGATCCGGGTTAGGCGTTAAGAATGAAAATTGGAATTTGCTGATACCGAAAATAAATTCATTCGTCAGATTGCCCGAGGGCGACCAGCGCCAGTTGAAAGCCAGGTTCCTGGGACTGCGAGTTGTATCGACGAAATTCGGCGCATCGGGGAAAACGGGACGGCCACCATTTGCCGAATCTCCGAAGGTGTTTTGCGCTCCCTGCGCATATCGAACATAGATCAGGCTTTTCTCGCTCAGCTTGTAGTCAATCTTAGTGACAAAATCGTACTGCTTCTCGCGTTGCGGAGACGCGAAATTGAACCCAGCCGTATTTAGTCCGTCGCCCGTCGTAAAATTATTTGGTGCTGGCATCGCGTTAATCAGGGCGGACAAGGTCGGGTCGAGACCAATTCCAGTGGGATTGGTCGCGATGTTATATGTCGCAATGCATGGAGCATTTGTGGGCGGCGTCGCGTTGCACGCCGGAAGAATCGCAGCCCCGTTGGCATTAACCGCCGCCGTCGCCGCACCCGCCGGAGCGTTGGCTCTCCCGACTACATATCGGAACAAACCTTGTCGCGCTGTTGCCGTGTAGACAGTCCTCGTCACTAAAGCGGTATCGTAAGCGCGAAGCAATTGTAGATTGGTGAAGAAGAATGCTTTGTCTCTCTTAATTGGACCACCAAGGCTGCCGCCGAAGATATGCTGAACAAACCGTTCCTTGGGAGTCCCGGCGATAGTGACCGGATAACTCTTAGCGTCTAATCTGGGAGTGCGGTAATACTCGAATGCGGTGCCGTGAAAATCGTTTCCACCTGAGCGCGTGACGAGACTTACCTGCGCGCCGCTGCTGCGTCCCAGCTCAGCCGTGAAGTTGCTGGTAACGATCTGGAACTCCGCGACAGAGTCGGGATTTGGCCGGAGCGGCGTGAAATTTGACCCGCCGGCGGTCGATTCGTTGATGTCAATTCCGTCAAGCGTGAAATTAAAAGCACGGTCACGCGAGCCGTTTACGCTAACGCCGCCGCCGGTATTTCCACCGATAACAACACCGGGCTGAAAATTGAGTAGGTCCAAAGGATTCCTGCCGCGCGTGCCGACAATCGGCAGGCTCTCCAGCGTTCTCTGTTCGATGGTGCTGCCAATATTACCCGACGTGCTGGTCTGCACTTGTTCTGCCGAAGCGATGACCGTCACGGATTCCGTCACGGCGCCCGGTTCCAGCACTGCGGTCACAGTGGTTGGTTGGTTTACGTTGACGGCATTTCCCGTGCTGACAAATTTTTTGAATCCTTGCTTCTCGACGGTGACGCTGTAATTGCCTATTTGAACGAGATCAAACGCGTAGGTTCCGCTCTCACTGGTTTCAGTCGTAAAGAAAACTCCGGTAGCTTCATTGGTTAAGGTCACAGTGACGCCGACAAGTGCGCCGCCGTTAGCGTCCTGTACGGTGCCGGTAACGCGTGAGGTAGTTCCCTGAGCGACGACAACCGAGCTGACAGCTAGCAGTAACGCAATTAACAGAAATGATCTTCCGAGATTTAGCTTTTTCATGGGAGCTCCTTCAGAGTTTTATACAACTTGAGGTGGCGAAGAGGGCAAAACTCAACTCGCACCAAGAGCACTTCCTTAATCACGCTTAGGAAAGTTCAATGCATGGGCCCGAAGACCCCTAAACCTTGGATCCTTGATTATTGTTGTGGGCGTCGAAGGAATCCCGCGCGCCCGGCAGAATGCTGGAACGCGCGCATTATACGTAATTCGCCAAATAAGAAAAACTAAAGATTCTTATTGTTCGAATAAGACTAGCTAATAGCAGTTGCGCGCTGCTCTTCCGTGGAGCGCTCCGTTGAGGATACTCGATGCCCCCTTGGGCTTCCCCCTTGCGTAAAGGAGTTGTCAGTATCATTAATACCGAAATCAACATTAATAGAACCAGTGCCGACCTGTGCGCGGGGAGTAATTCCTGGCAACATATCGTGTTCTCCTTAGGTTCGTACGTGTATTCTGGCGACGGCAGATGGACGATGATCCTAGCACGGCTAAGGAGGCCGTGCAGCGGATTCGCAAGAAGCGCCCTGCCTCGGTCGAGCTGATGCCGCTCTCGTTCCCAGGGACGGAAATAATCAAGCAGCGAGACATCAAATTGATGTCTCGCCGCTTTTTGTTTGCGACCAATAATAGATTGGCGGGGGAGCTTCTATTAAACAGTACAGGTGGGCACGTAAGCCGCCGTCACTCCATCAAGAAATGACCACAAGGCTTTGGCAGATTCCGTGGCCGCCGCGATTGCCCTTTCTTGTTGGTCCGCCGTCTGGCATTTCTCGCTTAGAATCTGCCGCTCCACTTTCTGGTGCAACACGTCGATACCTTCGTGAACTCTGAAGAAGGAGACGGCCCGTTCATCATCCATTTCGTAGAAGCTCTTGAGGCCTTCGCGCTTCGTGCGCGCCACTTCAGGAATTTGTGATTCATAGGCGTAGAGCGCAGCCAAACCTTCACGATAGTCTTCGCTCCTGGTCAGCGACTTCAAGCGAGCAACCGAGCCCTCAGTTGACGGCAACGGTTGGGCGTTCCTGACATCCTCGCGACTGACGCCGAGACCTTCCGCAAAGCGCAACCAGAGCTCGGGATGGTTTTCCTCGCCCCGCTCTTCTTCAATCAGGTTCTCCAGCAGTTCCTGACGGATGGAGACTTCTTCGCACTGGGAATGAACCGCACTTACGTATGTCGGGAAAGCGCGAACGTGTGCGTAGTATTGCTTCGCGTATTCAGCGAGCACCGCTTTGCTTAACTTGCCTTCCGTCCACGCGACGTAGAAGGGATGCTTGAGCATTGAATATTCCATCACCGCTTCACACAATGCGGCTTCGAATTGATATCTGGCATTAACGCAGTCCGCGTCTGACATTTGGCGTCCTCCCATTGTCTTTACTTAGGCTTCGAGGGTGTGATTATAGCCGCTCGTTTAAACCCTGACCAGAAGAACTTCTGAGCTCGGAAACCACCAGGCCGCCAAGGCAAATTTCTCCAAATAAATCCTTGACGCCTAAAGTTGCGAGAGTATACTTTGCCCATCTTTTTATACGAATTAATACATCGACTGCTATTTTTTTTGAATTCGCCTTCGCAGTTTAGACGCTACCCAACGCAGTTCATTTCAACAAGACGGTTTGAATACTTGCTCATAAGCTATTGAAGCGCTTGTGAACCTTGACCAAAACTGCTGGCGCCGCACAATCCTGTGTCCGGCCGCCTAACTTTTGAGGAGGACAATCATGCCAAGGATGAGCCCACCCGCACCTCTCAGTGCAGTCTTACCAAAGATCGCCATTATGGTTTGTTTGCTTGCTCTCGCGAGCGTGCTCGCTGTGGGACAAGCAATTCCGAATGGGTCAATATCAGGAATCGTCAAAGATACGGCCGGGGCGGTTGTGCCGAATGCCAACGTTACGGTGAAGAGCAACGCCACGAATGCTGAATACACGATTCAGACGTCGGACAATGGCACGTTCACTGTCCCTTCGTTGACGCCCGGACTTTATACCGCCACGGTTACGGGTCAGGGCTTCAAACAAACGATCGTCCAGGACATCAAAATAGATGTTGGGAAAACCTCAAATATCAGTGTGGCCCTTGAAGTGGGACAGTTAAGTGAATCGGTTGTCGTTGCCGGCGGCGCCGAAGTTCTTCAGACAACACAAACTTCGATCAGCTCAACCATTACCGGCCGCCAGATCATCGACTTACCTTTCGCCACTCGCGATGCGATGCAGTTGGTCCTTACTCAACCGGGCACGCAAACGCCTGGTGTGCCGCGTGCTTCGTCGATAAACGGTCTGCCCAAAGCCGGGACAAACATCACACTCGACGGTATTAACGTCCAGGACAACTTGCTTAAGTCGTCAGACGGATTTTTTACAAGCACGCAACTCAAAGCCGATGCCGTCTCCGAATTAACGGTGTCGACAGCGACTCCCGGCGCCGAAAGTGCAGCTGGTGGTGCTGCCGAAGTCCGCGGCATAACCAAAGGCGGGTCAAACGATTTTCACGGCGGCGGTTTCTGGCAGCACCGCAACACCGCGCTCAATGCGAACTACTACTTCAACAACATTGATAGATTGCCGCGCGATCGAATAATTCTGAATCAGTTTGGCGGTAACATTGGCGGGCCCATCTGGCGCGATCACGCATTCTTCTTCATCAACTATGAAGAGTTTCGCTTGCCACAAACTTATAACGCAGCGCGAACAATCGTCACCGATAAGGCGACGACAGGAATTTTTACCTACCTCGACTCGGCCGGTGTGACTCGTGAAATCAATCTCCTGGCTCTTGCGGCAGCCAGGAATCCAACTTTACCTGGCACTATTCGTCCTTATGCCACGACTATTGACCCAACCGTCGCCAGTCTGTTGAGTTTGTTCTCGGCGGGCTCAAAACAGGGCGGGACATTGAAAAGCCGAGTCGCGAGCGCCAACGATTTCAACCGGCTCGATTACAACTTCCAGGCTCCCGGCACAAACATCCGTCGCTTCCCCACATCTCGATTTGATTGGAAGATGACGAAGAATAACGACCTGGAGTTTGTGTACCATTACCAGCAGTATTTTTCAGATCCCGACGCGGTGAACGGGCAACTCCCGGTTGTGCCCGGCGAGGGTATCGTGCTCGGCGGCGAGCCGGTGACGGGAAGTATTATTCGCAACGCCTTCTCGGGCGCTATCGCGTGGCGCTCAACGATTTCGTCCAATCTCACCAACGAACTTAGAGGCACACTGGGCAATGGGGGCATCTCCATTTTCGGCAGCGAGGCCAGCCCAGGATTATTCAGCGGTCGACGCGGCTACAGTTTGACGTTCCCTTTCGGCAGTAACCCGCAGACTCGCAGCTCCCAGTCGCGGCGCCACACACCGATCACCATCATTTATGACAACGCCAACTGGGTCAAAGGCACTCACACATTCAACTTCGGCGGCGCCTTTACTTACATTAAGTCGTACCAATCTTCAATCGGCAGCCAGGTAGTCCCCGGTCTTGCTTTTGGCATCGCAGCCGGCGATCCAGTGAACACCGGCGCGACATCAATCTTTACTACGACCAACTTCCCAAACAGCAGTACCACGCAGCGCGGCGATGCGGCCAACCTGTATGCCTTGCTTACCGGCCGGGTCAGTAGCATCACGCGATCAGCTGCGCTTGATGAGGAGACCAAGCAATACGCGCTTGACGCCTTTACCGAGCAGAACCGCCAAAGAGAACTCGGATTCTATCTCCAGGACTCGTGGCGCGCGCGGCCAAATCTGACTTTGAATTACGGCGTGCGCTGGGAAATCGACTTCGCTCCGCGTAACGTGAACGGTATTTACACCACCGCGGGCTTCGAATCCATTTATGGCGTGTCAGGTGTCGGGAATGTCTTTAAGCCCGGTGTGTTTACCAACAATACTATCCCTGAGTTTAGGCTCGTCGATGGCCAAGACAAGCCCTATAAAACGCGTTACAACGATTTTGCCCCATCGTTTGGATTCGCATGGACTCCAAACTTTGGTTTCAAGAACGGTTTGCTTAAGCGACTGACGGGCGACAATGGCGGCCTGGTTGTGCGCGGCGGTTATTCCATCGCCTTCGTACGAGAAGGCATGAACACTTTCAATCTAATGTGGGGCTCGAATGAAGGCGGCACCGCCAGCTTAAGCGTGAGTCCGGGAACTACCCCGGCCGACTTCAGAGGACCGTCTCCATTTACAGGACCAGGCAGCGTGCTCTTCAGAGATGCAGTACTGCCGAGCCGTGCTTTACCGGCAAACACCGTGTTCCCCAGAGCCGCGGGACCGGGGGCGTCGTTCAACGAGTGGGATCCGAATCTACGAATGGGTTACGTCCAATCATGGTCATTCGGTTTGCAGCGAGAACTAACCAAGAACATGGCGCTCGAGGTTAGATATGTGGCCAACCACGGGACAAAACTCTGGCGGCAAATCGAGATCAATGAGGTCAATATTTTTGAGAATGGTTTCCTCAACGAGTTTAAGGTCGCTCAGAGGAATCTTCTTATTGCCAGGGCCGCCAACCCCGCGAGCAATAACTTCGGCAATCAGGGGCTGCCGGGTCAGGGCCCAATTCCCATCATCTCAACCGCGCTGGGCTTAACGAACGACGTCGGATTTGCTACCACTATTCAGCGTGGGCTCGCGGGAACGCTGGCAAACAACATTGCCTTTAACGCTACCCGCATGAACAATCTGATCACCGCCAACCTGATCCCATCGGTAGCATTAACGAACGGCACCAGGGTCTCAAACTTCTTTATTGCAAACCCACTGGCCACGGGAGGCGCGTTCCTCGTTACTAATAACGGACACCAAACCTACAATTCCCTGCAAATTGAACTTCGCCGCCGCCTCTCGAGCGGGCTGCTGATTGATGGCAGCTACGTCTTTTCGAAGTCGCTGACGAATATGTTCAACAACAGCTCGGCCGTGTTCTTTCAACCTACAACCCTCAGAAACGATAACTACGACAAAGGGCCTTCACCCTTCGATATTCGACACGGGTTCAAAGTCAACGGCATCTATGAACTGCCTTTCGGTCCCGGGCGTCGTTGGCTCAACCAGTCGAATGCATTCGTCAATAAGGCGCTTGAAGGTTGGCAGATCGGGGGTGTGGGCCGCGTAACTTCAGGAACGGTCTTGCGACTTACTGGTGGCCGCTTCACTTTCAATCAAAACATCAACACGCTCGACAATGGTGTGATCCTGCATAACATCACCACTCAACAATTGCGGTCGCTGGTAAAGATTCGCAAGGATCCCAGTGGACTCGTTTACTGGCTCCCGCAGTCAATCATCGACAACACGCTGGCAGCCTTTGAGGCCGGCGGTAAAACCCTGGCCAACCTGAGACCAGGCGATCCCTACATTGGACCACCAACGACACCGGGGGAGCTCGGTGCCCGCATTTACCTGTATGGTCCATGGCAGAAGCGAATCGATTTGAACATTCTGAAGCGGACACGCCTGACAGAAACGGTGACCATGGATTTCCGCGCACAGTTTCTTAATGCGTTCAACTACCAGAACTTCTTCATCGGCGGGCTCGATAGCGTAAACAGTCCCATCCTCGGAGGAGGCGGCATCGGCGCCCAATTCGGTCAAACACGTTCGGCCTATCGCGACGTGACGGTTTCGGGCACCAACGATCCGGGCGGCCGCTTGGTGGAATTTCAGGTACGCTTGAACTTCTAGGCGTAGTTATCCTGCTGCAGAAAAGAAGAGGCGGCCCTCACTGGGGCCGCCTCTTTGCATTAGCCCGCGGAGCGGGGCGATAGCGTAAAGCCTGGGGTGGAGCGAGGCTTTGCCAGCGAAACCCCAGGATCCGTGCGATAGAAGATCGCAGCCCGCGAAGCGGGCGACAGCTCATTTATCAGCCGTGACTTCCGGCGTTTGCTCTATCGCACGCTTCGCGCGCTGGAACTTCATAATGGTCGCCAACCTGGGATCGCGGGCGTCTCGCCCGCCCCGTTGGCAACCCTGGTGACGCAGCGACGGCGGGCGGGACGCCCGCGGTCCCAAACAACCGTGGCTCATTATCAGGGTGATTTCTCCTTATCCATCTGCTTCTTAATCATCTCGATTCCGCTGCGGACTTGTGCAGCATTAGTCGCGCTTGGCATGTCCTTTAAATACTGTTCGAAAGCAGTTAACGCCAGCTCATATTTCTGTTGGGCCGTGTAGATCTGGCCGAGCATCAATTGCGCATTGCCCACACTCTGCTGGCCCAAAGCATATGCGCGCTGTAAAGCCTGCTCGGCTTCCGGGTACTTCTTCAACTGCAACAGAGCGCCGCCAAGGAGGAGATGCGCGTTCGCTGCCTTAGGGTCTTTATCAACCGCTCGCTCCAGCTCGACGATTGCCTCCTGATACTTTTCTTCACGGCTCAAGATCAGGCCTAGTTTGTAATGAGCTTCAACTTCTTCCGCCCCGTCGAAGGTCTTGGCGACCAGGGCCTCACGCAACACTTCTTTCGCCCCCGGCAACTGATTGGCTCCGATATGAGCGTCGGCAAGGGCCATTCGTAACCCTGGGAGTTTTGGGTTCTCTTTGAATAACGGCGTGATGACCTCCAGCGCTTCGGAGAATTTGCCCTGGTGGTTTAGAACGATAGCCAGGTTTAACCGTGAGACGTGATATTTGTTGTTTAGTTTGACCGCCTGCCGCAGTGAAGTTGCAGACTCATCGAGCATGTTGAGTTTGAGATACAAAACACCGAGATCGGTTAATGCCCGAACGTAGCGCGGGTAGATGGCAATTGCCTCCTTAAGCCGGCTTACTGCTTCCGTCGCGCGGCCATTTTTTATGGCCGTCATAGCCTCCTCGTATTTTCCCTGGGCCTCCTTCGGGACTTCCAGATCGAGCATTGAAACATCGATGACGCCCGTAGTCGTTACGCCTTTAGGCTTGTATGGCCGAAGAAAGATTGGGAGATAGCTGACGCCGGCTCGCAACAGACGTAATCTCGCAGACGTGGTTTCGAAAGTGCGGTTATCACTTTCGATCGTGATGTCGTATTCCCGATCGCGATTGAGATCGCCGGTCAGCTGAAACTTCCCTTTTGAATCTGTAAAGACGATTTCTACCCGGCCGTCGTCGCGCGAGAGAGTCAAACGCATTTCGCGAGAAGGCCGGTCACCATTTGGCATGAAAACCTGGATTGAGGACGGGGCCTGAGCACTAACTAAGACAGAGGATAGAATAAAAGTGTTTGCCAGCACCCAACTTGTGGATAGCCTTGTGAGTCGCATCGCGGGCCCCCAGTCTCTATTAGTCAGGGCTTGATTGTACTGAGCGTTTGATTGGGTGTCACTGCTCGCTAGCGTCCGGTATGCATTCTTCTCTGCCCCAAGGCCGCTGGGTTAATTTCGGGCCATACGCCGAGTCCCGGAGGGACAGAATGTTTATAGATGCTCGGCCACACGAAATGCATTCAGCTCCGTAGGAGCGGCATGTTCGATTTCGTCTTCACCGTCGGTTAGATATTGCGCTCCTACGGAGCTTCAGGCTTAAACGGCTGGCGTGCCTATAAACATTTGGCTCCTACGGAGCTGGCAGCGGATGTCTCGCGCGAAACCTGCTATTTCGACGTTGTTTGTGCAACAGGGGCCGCCACCTGAGAATAACCCGGCCCATGGACGGCAACACCCGGACGCGCGCCGGTCATGCTGCCCGCCGAAAAGGCCACGGTCCCGTTAACCATCACGTAATCAATACCGGTAGGAAACTGGTGCGGGTTAACAAAGGTCGCCTGGTCCGCGATGGTGTTCTCGTCGAAAATCACCAGGTCAGCTGCGAAACCTTCGCGCACCATTCCGCGATCGCGAAAGCCAAAGGTCTGTGCCGGTAAAGATGTCATCTTCCTGATTGCATCTTCCAATGAAATTATTTTTAGCTCGCGCACGTAGCGGCCGAGGATGCGCGCATTGTTGCCATAGCCGCGCGGGTGCGGAACGCTCTCATCTACCTGCCGCACGCCGCTGTCTGAACCGATCATAGTGAAGGGCTCGCGCATAATCCTTTGGACGTCGTCTTCGCTCATGCCGTGATAGATCATGCCTGCGCCGCCGGCTTCATACATCGTCAAAATCTGTTCAATTTGATCCTTGACGTCTTTCTTGTTGCGCACTTGCTTCGTAATCTCCGCGATTGATTTGCCATTGAAAGATTTATCCGGGTCGTAACTAGCCACCATCGCGTACGAATAATCTTTAAAGCCGCCTCGCTTCAAAGCTTCTTTCATGTCTTTCACTGCACGCTCTCGAGTGGCTTTATCCGCAAGCCGTTTCTTCGCCTCCTCGCTTCCACCTGCGAGCAACCATGAAGGCAACCGTGAATCAAGCGAGGTGGAGCTCGCCGTGTATGCGTATTGGTCCACCGTAACTAAGAGACCGCGTGCACGCGCATCGCGGACGAGCTGAAGGGTCTTCGAACTCTCTCCCCAGAGCTTCTTACTGCTGACCTTGAAATGCGAAATGTCGACCGGCAGTCCCGCCTGCTCGCCAATTTGAATGCTTTCGCGAATGGCATCCAGGACCTTCTCGCCTTCGCTGCGCATGTGGGTCGCATATAGACCACCATGGCGGGCTACCACGCGGGCGAGGTCAACTATCTCGTCCGTTTTTGCATAAGTTCCGGGGACGTAAATCAATCCCGTAGAAAGTCCAACGGCGCCGTCCTTCATTGCCTGGTCGACGATCGCTTCCATTTGTTTCAGTTCTTCGGTGGTCGGCGCGCGGT
This sequence comes from Pyrinomonadaceae bacterium, assembly GCA_035630655.1. GTDB lineage: Bacteria > Acidobacteriota > Blastocatellia > Pyrinomonadales > Pyrinomonadaceae > PSRF01. The sequence continues at coordinate 2,526 of DASQKG010000190.1, read as the reverse complement.
CGTCGAGTTTCATGACGCGGCGTCGCACTGATCCATGACCGACCAGCGTGGCAATATTTACTGCGATTGGCTGCGACTTTGCGCGCCCGAGAAACTCCGCGACATTGGTAGACGACGTCCCGCAGTTTCCGGTAATGAGTGTCGTAACTCCCATGCGCACAAAATTTTCAGCCGCCGGCCGATTAAACAGCGATTCCACGTGTGTGTGCACGTCGATAAAGCCGGGCGCAACGATACGGTTCTTCGCCTCGATAGTCGTCTTGGCTTCGCTGGGAGTTATGCGGCCGACGCGCACGATACGGCCATCCCTGATCCCAACGTCGGCGCGAAACCAGGGATTACCGGAGCCATCGATTACTCGCGCGTTTGTGATAACGACGTCGTAGAGGGGAGCAGATGGTGACGTGAAACCGGCCGGGATTACGTTCCCATAGATCACGACGATAGCGAGAATAAAACCGATTGCCTTGCTATGGATTCTGTTTGTCATGTTCGCCCTCAAGATAAATCAACTCAACCAGCTGTGCGAGGTACCAGCGCCAACGGCGCGAAATGTTAACGGCTCCAACCTGGGCCGCTGGCCCAGGCTATCGCATTTCGCGCCGTTGGCGCTCAATCCGCGGCTAGTTATAAAGCAACATCTTCGTGCGCGCCGTGCGAAACTCGTCCAATTTCGCGGACCAGGTTCGCGCAATCTCAGCCGCAGACTCTCCGCGTTTTAATCTCTCAAGCGTGTCGGAGTTAACGAGCAGACGCAGATAACTATCAACCTTCCAATCAGACGGGTAGAGCTTGCGTAATGCGGCCGCGATCTCAAGCCCACTAATAACCGGCCGAAATCGCGCGCGGTCAGTCACGAGAATGTTGATGCCACCGCATTCCTCCCCTTTGAAGACCGAAGCTTTGGGAGTGAAGTGCACCGGCACAAACCGGAGACCTGCAATTCTCTGGTTGTTCAAGTGGTCAGCCAACTTCTGTCCATCGATCCACGGCGCACCAACTACTTCAAACGGAGTGTCAGTGCCGCGCCCCACGGAAACATTTGTCGTTTCAAGTAAGCCGACGCCCGGGTACAGCGTGGCCTCCGTCAAACTGCGCATATTCGGCGACGGGTTCACCCAGGTCAGATTAGTTTCGTCGAGCCACATTGAGCGCCGCCAACCATCCATTTTGATTACACGCAGGTCGCAACCAATCTTGCGCTGTTCATTGAAGAGTTTGCCCAGTTCGCCAATCGTCATGCCGTGTCGCACCGGGATGGTGTGATAAGCGGTAAAGGAACTCTTGTCAGGGTCCCCCACCGGACCTTCAACATCGACGCCGCCGATAGGATTTGGACGATCCAAAACAAAAACTGGCACTTTCGCCTTAGCAGCTTCTTCCATTACGTAGCCGAGCGTGGATATGTAAGTGTAGAAACGCGTCCCAATGTCCTGGATATCAAACACCAAAGCATCGAGATCTTTGATTTGCTCTGTTTTGGGCCGGCGCGTTTCTCCGTACAGCGAATAGACCGGTAGCCCGGTCCGATCGTCTTTTGAATCGGAAATTTTTTCGTCAGCAAGCCCGCGAATTCCGTGTTCCGGAGAGAACAGTGCTACCAGTTTTACGTTCGGGGCTTTATGAAGCACATCGATAGTGGCGCGGCCGGCGCGATTCCGCCCAGTGTGATTGGTAATTAACCCAACGCGCATTCCGTTCAACTGTTTGAACCCATCGCGTTCCAGCACGTCAATTCCGGTCATCACTTTTTCATTAGTGCTGATACTGATGGCCGACGCCAACGCCTGCTCTCGACTGAATGTGAATCGCGCGAGGTCGCTGGTGAGCAACTTGTAGTATTCGGCCGACTGCATATGAGCGCGGGCAACCACGGCGATGTCAGTAACCGCGCCGGCAACAATCGAAGCCACCCGACCGCGCAAAGCGGCCACGTCACCCTTGCCGTCTGGATGAACCCGATTGCTTAGAAAAACTACAAACGTTTTAGATGCCGGATCGATCCACATGGACGTGCCTGTGAAACCTGTATGCCCAAACGAGCCGAGCGGAAACGTATCGCCGCGGTTTGTTGAAAAGCTGGTGTTGATGTCCCAACCCAGACCGCGTGTCCATGCGTTCTCTGAAACCAGACGCGGACGCGTCATCTCGGCCACGGAGAGTGGTCCAAGAATACGGACACCACGGTAAACTCCGCCATTCAAGATCATCTGGGCGTAGATCGCCAGATCGTCGGCGGTAGAGAACAATCCCGCATGCCCCGCCACGCCCGCCATCCGGTATGAAGTCGGATCGTGCACCTCTCCTCGCAACCAGTTTTCCGCGTCGGGCGCATCGGCCTGAGGCGTGTCGCCGAGATAACTCATCTGTCCCCGTCGCCTTTCGGTCGGCGCAACACGCGCGCGCAGACCGGAACCGGGCAGGAAGCCGGTGTCGCGCATACCGAGTGGCTTGAAGACATTGACGCGCGCGAACTCGTTGAGCGGCAGACCGCTGGCGCGTCGCACGACTTCGCCGAGGGCAATG
>DASQKG010000189.1:0-5100 GCA_035630655.1 Pyrinomonadaceae bacterium | reverse complement strand
ACTGTCGACTCGATCCTGACTTATCGCACACGTTCGCTTGGCCCAATTCAGTGGCAGGAAAACGGCAGCGGTTACCTGGCGCTCGAGCCTTCCGCGAACAAAAAGGAGTTCGTCGACATCGTGCGTTACCACGCACTCTCGGGCGAACGCACAGTCAAGGTGCCTGCCGAAAAACTCATCGCCCCCGGCGCCTCGTCTCCTCTGTTAGTTGAAGAGTTTGTCTTCACTCCCGATGAACAGCAGCTGCTCATCTTCACCAAGTCAGAGCGTGTTTGGCGCAGCAACACGCGTGGCGATTATTGGTTTGTTGATTTGAAGAGTTGGACCCTGCGCAAACTTGGCGGCTCGGCCGCGAAGTCTTCGTCATTGATGTTTGCCAAGTTCTCGCCCGACGGCAGCCGAGTGGCTTACGTGCGCGAAAACAACATTTATGTGGAAAACCTTCACGGGGTTCTCGGCTTGCCTGTGGTCCAAATTACTGCCGACGGATCTCGCTTCATCGTTAACGGGACCTTCGACTGGGTCTACGAGGAAGAGTTTTTTTGTCGCGACGGTTTTCGGTGGAGTCCTGACGGTAAACATATCGCCTACTGGCAGCTCAACACCGAGGGCACGAGGGAATTCAAGCTTATCAACAACGTTGCTGGTCTCTATCCCGAGATTATTTCGTTTCCTTATCCCAAAGCCGGCGAGACAAATTCTGCCGCGCGCGTGGGTGTGGTCAGCGCTAGCGGCGGCGCCACGCGCTGGTTCGAAGTTGCCGGCGATCCGCGCAACAACTATCTGCCGCGGATGGAGTGGGCCGCGAGTTCCGCTGAAGTCGTTATCCAGCAACTCAACCGTTTGCAGAACACCAACAACGTCATGCTCGGCGACATTCGCACCGGTGGGGTCCGTCCAATCCTTACCGAGAAAGACGAAGCCTGGATCGACGTGAGCTGGGGCGATCTCGACTGGAACAAGAGGGGACTCGCGCGGGGCGACGTGGAATGGATTGACGGCGGCAAACGCTTTCTATGGGCCAGCGAGCGCAATGGCTGGCGGCACATCTATTCCGTTTCGCGTGACGGAAGCGATCTGAAAGATATTACCCCTGGAAATTTCGACGTCATCAATGTGGAAAAAGTAGACGACGTCAATGGTTGGATCTACTTCGAAGCCTCGCCTGATGATGCAACCCGCCGGTTCCTTTTCCGGTCATCGATAAAGAGTTCTTCCAAGCCTGAGCGGTTGACCCCGCCGACGCAGCCGGGCAGTCATGCTTACAACATTTCGCCGCGTAGCGATCTCGCTATTCACTTTTTTTCAACCTTCATGAAAGCGCCCACAACCGAAATCGTCCGATTGCCTGGACACGCGGTGGTGCGGAGTTTGATCGACAACCGCGAAGTGCAGGAACGTCTTGCTAGACTAAAACCAACCCCGTACGAGTTTTTCAAGGTGGACATCGGCGACGGCGTTGTGCTCGATGGTTGGATGATCAAGCCTCCCGACTTCGACAAGCAAAAGCGTTATCCGGTTTTGTTTCATGCTTACACCGAACCATGGTCGCAAACCGTGGTCGATGCCTGGGCCGGATTAAACCTGCGCTGGCACATGATGTTGGCCCAGCAGGGTTATCTGGTAATGAGCGTAGACAACCGCGGCACACCGGCGCCGCGGGGGCGCGCCTGGCGAAAACTTATTTATCGAAAGATGGGCATTATAAATTCATTGGACCAGGCCAACGCTGCCAGGGCCATCAGCAAGTGGGCTTACGTCGACTCGTCGCGCATTGCCATTTGGGGCTGGAGCGGCGGCGGTTCGGCGACGCTGAATGCGATGTTTCGCTACCCGGATGTTTACCAGGTCGGACTCGCAGTGGCGCCAGTGGCCGACCTCCGTCTCTACGACACCATTTATCAGGAGCGCTATTGCGGCCTGCCGCAGGACCATCCGGAAGAGTACAAGAAAAGCTCGCCGGTCACGTTTGCAAGCCAGTTAAAAGGACAGCTCTTAATCGTCCACGGCACCGGCGACGACAACGTGCATTATCAAGCGACTGAAAAACTAATCGACGAACTCATTGCCGCCAACAAGCCGTTCACGATCATGCCTTATCCAAACCGTTCACACAGTATTAACGAAGGCGCCGGCACCACCCGGCATCTGTATGGACTTCTGACTCGCTACCTGAACGAAAAACTTCCGCCAGGCGGAAGATAGTCGAAAGTCCAAAGTCGACGGTCAGCGACTATGAGATCATTACACCAAGGAAAACTCCTGAGAGCTCATACGTCTTGGCCCCAACGGGGCTTCGACTAGTAGCCCAGGGCAGCCGTCAAAGCCCGGCAACCCTCAGATCGCGAGCGACAAGTCCAACGTCAGAGCCTGTGACGTCATAGCATTCCTTCGGGAACTTTCTTCGCCGCACGGTGTCTACCCTCCCAAACCAAACCCAAAGGAGCCACCCATGCGCAGATTCTTTCTCATCGCGGGACTACTCACCGCCGTAGTCTGCCCTGTGTTTACGCAGACCAAACCGGCTGATCAATCCACTGAGCAAGCAGTCCTGCAACTCACGCGCGACTGGCTTGCGGCTGAAGAACGTAAGGACAGGGCCACGCTGCAACGAATCATTGCCGACGATTTCCAGGGCTATGCGCCGGGAGGCCACACAGTTTTCAAGGAAGATGTTATTCCGTTGGAAGGAACTCAATCCGGCGGTCTCGCCATCACTACATCTGAAATGAAGGCGCGTCTCTTCGGCGATACTGCCGTCGTGACAGCGCGCGGCATTCAGAAGTCCGGCGAGAAACGCGAACTAAGATTCACAGTCGTTTTCACAAAACGCGATGGCCGTTGGCAGATGGTCGCTGGCCACCTCTCCGCCGTACCAAAGGGGTGAAGAGGTAAAGGAGAGGTAAATGGTGAAGGCAAATGCAGTAATCCTAAGTACACATTTCCCTTTTGTCATTTCTCATTTTTCATTCAGATTCGATCTGATTCACGATTCACTTCTTCAGCAGAACTGAATTCACATTGCCGGCTGCGTCTTCCTGGGTATTCGCATTAGTTGGGTCGAGCAGCCAGCTGCCGTCGACGACAAATTTGTAGGTATATGCCCCGGGATCCAGATCGATCCGACAGACCCAGTCCTCGCCCTCGCGCCCGAAGACAAATTGAGATTGGTCCCAATTGTTGAATGAGCCTGTCAGGATCACAATCGTTGCCTCTGCATATCCTTTCAAACGAAAAACGGTATTTCCTTTCAAACTCGGCGATGGCAGCACAACCTTTTGCGCGAGGTATTCGCCGCCTTCGTATTCGAAGCTTACGCTGATCACGGCGCCCTCTTCATTTTTGGCGAAGATGTAGCGCTTGCCGTCGATCTCATCGACAAAAATCGTCTTCGATTTATGAAGAAGTTTGCGCTTCTTCAGCAGCGAAGGCTTGATCCAGAGTGTATCGTTCTCGAGGCTGACATCCAGAGTGGAGATCGGAATAAGCCCGACTTCAAGCAGGTATCGGCCCGCGTACTTCTTCAGAGCTTCGGGATTAGGTTTGCGCTGAGGGGGCGTGGTGACGCTGGCCGAAGCAAATCCGCAGATTACGCCGATCACACAGAAGAGAGGGAACAATACCGACCGTAAAGCCTTCATCGTTCCCCCCCTTCCATTCTGGCAGCGCGCTTGCTGCGAACAACCGACGACAGGAATGTCTGTCCTACTTACTAATACTGCCAGTTCACATTCACCGACCCGGTGCCGCTCGTGGGTACAGTGTACGTATGGTTCGATCCCGCTTCCCATGTGACTGTGCCATTGGCTGCGATCTTTATGAACTTGAATTGAATCGACTGACCGGCGGGTACGCTGGCATTGAGAAACCAGTTGGGATAATTCGGTGTCAGCATCGGGCCCACAGCCCCGTCCCAGGTCGTGCTCCAGTTTCCAAGTTCAACTGTATTGCCCGTAAGGAAGATGTAGTCTCCGGTCTGAGTTGGGCTGGCGTTGTAGACAGTAAACGTTACTGGAATCAGTTTGGCGGTCAACACGGTGTACTGAATCCCATTCGACACCTGTCCCGATGAGTTAGTGACCGTGACGTTGTAATTGCCATTAGTTACAGCCGGCGTCGTAACCACCACCTTGGTGGGGGACCACGAGTTGATCGTTGCGTTGGTGGTGCCAAACTTGACGGTCCCGGTCGCCGATCCGAAATTGCGGCCGCCTATCGTCACCTTTACGCCAGACTGCCCTACCGTCGGACCAATCGAACCGACCTGTGGTGTCCCCGTTCCTTCCGTATACTGCCAGACAGAGACTGTGTGGGCCGGTAGCGTGAAGGTGGCCACAGGGTTATTACCGCCCGACCCTGAGCTGACCGATATCGGTAATCCACTGAGCAGTCCTGTCATGTAATCGGAATAGTTTCCGGCGGGCAGCGCTGTGTTGAGCCCACTTACGCTATAACCGGTCGTCTCGTTCTTGTTGATGGCGACGAGCACTACATTGCCGAAAAACTTTCGTTCAAAAATGTAGACGTCGTTGTTTATCCAACGCTGGCTCATCGAGCCGTAAGCGAGCGCCGTGTTGTTACGACGAAGCGTTGAAAGTTTATTGACGAGCTGGTAGGCGGTGGTGGTCGTGTCAAACCCTGGCATCATCGGGCGATTGTAAGGATCGCTGCCGCCGCCGTTGTCGTTGTGCAGGTACTGCTCAGTGCCATAGTAGATGCACGGAATGCCGCGCGACGTGAGCACAAACGACATTGCCTGGTGCAAGCGATTATTGTTGTTGTTCGCGGAAAGAAAGCGGGACATATCGTGGTTGTCGATGAAGGTCACGAGGTCTTCTTTCCAGGTGAAATTGCTGCCTTCCTGGGTAATGACGGAATCGATCGTAGAAAAGTTGGCGTTTGAAGCGAATACGCTGCGAATGGCGGTGTTAAGCGGGAAGTCGAGCATCGAAATGCCACTCTTGTTAGCAAACTTGTAGGAGTCATGATAGAGCGGGTCGGAAGTGGTGCCCTGGTACCACTCGCCGAACAGAAAACTATCGCCGTAGGTGTAGATCGAATTGGCGAGGCTATATTGCCAACCCCATCCCAAATGCTTGA
>DASQKG010000188.1:0-11006 GCA_035630655.1 Pyrinomonadaceae bacterium | reverse complement strand
GGGTACGCGGTCTCCCGCGTTGAGGATAATGATGTCACCAGGAACGAGGTCTTCGGCATCAATCAACGATTCAAAACCTTCTCGTCGTACACGTGTAGTTGTATGAGATTGCCGACGGAGCGCATCGAGCGCCCGACTCGCTTGCCATTCAGTCAGAAAGCCGACTAGGGCATTGATGACCAGCACAACCAAAATAGCAAGGGCTTCAAGAAGGTCTCCGGTAATCCATGCGACTGCGGCGGCCACGGCCAGGAGAGCAATCACAATGCTCCTGATTTGATCGACTAGAAGGCGCCAAGCCGGGCGAGGTCTAATTTCTTGCAGGGCGTTAGAGCCATACCGAAGAAGCCGCTGGTTTACCTCCGCCGTGGTCAGGCCGCTCGACGGATTCACCCCCAGTTGGGTAACAACCATGGCTGCATCCAGAGCATGCCAGTCCGTCGGACTTGGAGCACCCCCCACCGGCGCACCGTGGAATCCGGCTTGATCCAAAGGTTCAGAGAAGGTTCTTGCGACACACATCCACTTCTGTGGGGCTCGACTTTTACATTCGCTTGCCCGAGTCAGTTCCTGATTCGAGGCTTGCGCCGCTTGTTGATCCCAGCTTTCTCGAGATGCTGTTCGGTTTCCCCATCCGACTGACACCGTCGATTTGGAATCAGAACTTGAACATCCGCAGGGCGCTTATGGGGTCCGAGCTGCCTCATGACGAGAAACGCATCTTTGCGCGCAACCTTGAAATTCCTGCCGGCGGAGGCGTCGGCACGGCGCGGGCTCTCGCGCACGCGTACAGCGTTTTCGCTACCGGTGGAAAGGAACTGGGGCTGCGCCCCGAAACTTTGCAGGAGTTGACGGCGCCGGCAATTCCGCCAAAGCATGGCTTTTTCGACGAGTGTATGAAGGGCGAGGCGCAGTTTTCGCTCGGCTTTATGAAACCCAGTTCGGGATTTCCAATGGGAGATCCAACCTCGTTCGGTCATCCCGGAGCAGGCGGCTCGCTTGGCTTTGCCGATCCAGAAGCACAAATCGGATACGGATACATTCCTAACCGGAAGGGCGTAACGATGGCCGGCGATCCTCGAGACGTGGCGATCAGAAAGGCTTTGTATTCCGTTCAGCGCGCCCTTTAAGAAGGAGTAAATCAAATGAAAACAAATCGCTGGCCTATCGTGTATCTGGCCGTCGTCATATTAGCTGTCATATCTCTGAACAAGTCATCGCTCTCAAGAAATATAATATCAACAATGTCGAAGCGGGCCGGGCGTATGTAAAATCATATGTAACTTTCATTCATCACGTCGAGCACATTTACGAAGAAAGAGAGGGCGTGAGTCAACACCCATCTACAGCGAGTCAAATCAAAGGAGTCTAACGCTGCGCTTGCGGCCGTCCTGGAGGATGATGAACACCGAGCCAATCAAGCCCGCCGCCAGCAAGCCCAAGTCTTCAGCCATTCCGAGAGATATCGCAGCCCAGAAGCCGATGAGTGACCACGCCAGTGGTATAGCGAGGAGGTAAAGCGGAACGCGGCGGTTGGTCCAGAGCAAGATCCCGAAAGTAAGAATCGTTGTCGGGCAGGGAAGTCCAAAAGTTGGTGCGGCCGGGTATCGACGATTTAACCAGTATCCGAGTGCCGGGTAGACGATGAGTGCGTAGAGAAGGAACACGCCACCAACAATTCCATAGAAATCTAGTGTAAAGCGAAACCTCAGCTGTTGCGTCCAGACTCCTGCGATGAAAAAGAGTATGCCTTGCAAGACAAAGAGTGCCGCGAAGATTAGAGCGGCCCTATTAATGGTGCTGAAGAACCACCAGTGATAGGCCAGCCCCATCCATATCCAGAACAGAGACAGAACAAAGCTAATACTCTTGCTAAGGTCTACCTTCTGCTGGAGAGCCGCGCAGATGGCGAATATTCCCATCGCGTAAAGAAACAGTTGTGCCGGCCAAACAGCAACGTTGTATCGCGCGAACACGTCGAGGAATTGATCGACTGTGAAGGGAATCATATTGAAAGTGACTCTTCGTCCCGTAGGGACGAGATGTTTATAGAACGTTCAAGCGCTAAGAAGTCGTCCTCGCTCCGGAGGAGCGAAACGTTGATAGTTTTCGCAAATCCATCCGTCCCAAACATTGCGCTCCGCTGGAGCGCGGATCGTGTTTTCATAGCGAGGTCTATAAACATTCGGCTCCTCCGGAGCCAAAGAACTTGAAGCCGGCAAGTTGGCCTTGTGCGCCGCCGCGACAGCCTTGTCGCCCAGCGAGAAGGAAGCCAGAAAATGTCCTTCGCAGGGCGTCATGTAGAGAATGATCCGCTACTTGTGCTCGAGGCGTAGTCCCCAGCCAGTTGTTTTGCTGGTGAAAACCCCATTCGAAAGTCAGAGGAGTGAATCTCGACTCGATCCGTTTCTTCAGCTCGTTCCAAAAAACCAACGAACCTCCAAGCGCTCTCGCCAAGTCAGCTTCTGATGGCTGCTTCGACTTGTCGTCAAACACACTCAGAGCCACAGTCAGTCTCTCCTTCGTGCCTGTTTAGAACCTTTGTGCGGCCTCAGTGTTCTCTGTGTCTCCGTGGTTGAGTAATTCGCTAGAGAAATTCACCACAGAGACACAGAGGTTGCACAGAGAAAGCTTGAAATTGCGCCACTACGCTGAAAGGTCTTAATCGATTGTGACTTTGTCGCCGTAGCTCGGAACTATCACGTCCCAGCCGAAACGTTCTCGAATATGACTGGCCATGGAGTCGGACGCTCCAGGCTCGCCATGAGTTACAAAGACGCGGCTCGGAGGTGATTCCATTCCTTCCAGCCAGCGAATAATCCCTTTCCAGTCTGCATGCGCAGAGAAACTGTCGATACGCTCGATTCGACAGCGAACGGGCACCCGTTGACCGAGAATCTTGACTTCTTTCTCACCGTTTAGTATCCGTCGCCCGCGCGTACCGGCGGCCTGATATCCGACGAACACAAGCGTTGCATTTGGGTTCGGCAACATCCTTAACGCATGATGCAGCACGCGACCGCCGGTCATCATTCCCGACGCACTGATAATCAACCGCGCTCCCTGCGCGTCGTTTAGTTGTTTCGATTCCTGCTTCGACGAAGCCAACACCATTGAATGAGTTCGAAGTGGATGCTGCGGCCGTGCCAGCACACTCGCATAGTCTTCATCCTGTTCTTCACTACGGTTTGCGTAAGCCTTGGTCGATGCTGCAGCCATTGGCGAGTCCACACAAACCGGCAGAACCGGAATGGACTTCTCATCTTCCAACTCGCGGATGAGGTAAATAATTTCCTGCGTGCGACCGACGGCGAAGGCCGGAATAAGTACCGGGCTGTTGCGTGCGACGGCTTCGTTAATGAGGCGTTTCAGCGCGTCTTTTGGATTCTCCGGGCCGTGAAGTCGATCGCCGTAAGTTGACTCAACCAGCAAGTAATCGCAGCTTGGTGGCGACACGGGATCGCGCAAGATGGGTTGATCATAGTGACCGAGATCTCCAGAGAAAAGTATTCGGCGCCCAGTGCGGTCATCTCCGGCCTGTTGAATTTCAACCAGGACCAAACTCGCTCCGAGTATGTGGCCGGCAACGCGAAATTCCGCGTTCATGCCTGAAGCTACCGCGACTGCCTCTCCCGTGTTCGCTAACGGGCGCAACAATTCAAGCGTGGCAAAGGCATCTTTTTCAGTATAGAGAGGTAGTGCAGGCTTGTGCTTTGTTACCTGATGGCGGTTGCGATAGTCGGCCTCTTCCTCCTGGAGCCGACCCGCGTCAGGCAACAGTATCTTCAACAAGTCGGCTGTGCCGCGAGAGCAAAAGACTGGACCACGAAAACCCTGCCTTACGAGGCGCGGCAAGTAGCCGGTGTGATCGATGTGCGCATGAGTTATCAACACTGCGTCTAAAGAACGTGGATCGAATGGCGGTTCCTGCCAGTTTCGTTCGCGGAGCTCCTTGAGTCCCTGGAACAGTCCGCAATCAACCAGCACCCGAGACTGATCAGTTTGTATTAGAAACTTGGAGCCAGTTACGGTTCCCACGCCTCCCCAGAATGAAAGTGTAGTCATTTAGTCTCCCAACAGATTTCAGTTTGCCCTCAGGGACCCGCTTCAGCGACACATCTTAAAGCCCGCGGGAGCGGGCGACGGCATAAAGCCCGGGGTGACGCGAAGCGTAACCCCGGGAACTGCCCCATTAAAATATCCGGAGCCCGCGGAGCGGTCGATAGGAGTTGCGATTACCTAACGTCAATCGAAATAGTTCAACTGTCGGCCGCTTCGCGAGCTTTAGAAATTTTCTTACCTTGTACCTCGGGTTCCGCTGCGCTTCACCCGAGGCTTTATGCTTCCGGCCGCTTCGCGGGCTGCCGCCATGGCTCTCATTGTTCGAGCCCCGTACTAGATTTCCAGTCCATGACAAGTACACCGGCTCCACGAATTGAATCATTCTTCAGCGCAATCAACGCCTCGTTCGCCTGACCGAAAGAGAAGGTTTGTGTATGCGTATGAATGGGAATGCCGGCAGCTTCCAGGAGAAATTCGCGACCGTCTTCGCGCGTGTTGTTGGCGACGCTTCGGACCACGCGCTCACCATAGATGAGTGAATAGTCAAAAGATGGGATCGGGCTCATGTGAATTCCGCCTAAGACGACCGTCCCGCCCTTGCGAATTGCCTTGAGCGCAACCGTTACGAGTTCACCGGCTGGCGCGAAAATGATCGAAGCATCAAGATTGACAGGCGGTTCGTCCATGGCATCGCCAACCCAGGTTGCGCCGAGTTCGGTAGCGAGTGCCTGGTGTCGCTCACGATCGCGAGTGCAAACGTAAACGTCCGCACCACGAGCGCGCGCCAGTTGAATGCAAACATGGCCCGCAGCTCCAAAGCCGTACAGACCAAGCCGGGCGCCCTTCCAGTCATCCTTGAGCAGTCCGGTCAGACGCAGGCAGCGATAGCCGATAATGCCGGCGCAGAGCAGTGGTGCTGCCTTAATGTCGTCGAACGTGTCCGGTAAGCGGTAGGTGAAAGCGGCGGGCGCGACTGCATATTCCGCATAGCCTCCATCGACGGTCCATCCGGTAAACACCGCTTGTTCGCATAAATTTTCCCGAGCAGCAAGGCAGAACTCACACACACCGCACGTGCGATTTAACCAAGCCACTCCTACGCGATCCCCGATGGCAAAGCCCTCAACGCGCGAGCCGACAGCGGCAATACGCCCGACAATCTGATGACCGGGAATCAGAGGCGAACGACGAACGGGCAACTCACCTTCGACCACATGCAAGTCTGTCCTGCAGATGCCGCAAGCAGCGACCTGCAACAGTAGTTCATCTGCTGAAGGCGTGGGCACGGGCATCTCGGCCATTGTCAGCGGATGTTCACTAACTGGAGATGGTTTGTTAAGAATCCATGCCTTCATTTTCAAGAGAGCTCAAACCTCAAAGGTCATGGTCGCTTCAGCTCTATCCTTAATCCCGAGCATCATCTTTCTTTCCATTATGAAGTGCGCGGGCTCGAACACACCTCGCCAGAGAAGGAAATTAAGAAGAGCGTTCTTCAGATCGGGATTGAACTCTCCGCGTCCACGTATGATCAAACGCGTGGAATGGGCATTGATGGGGCGCAGGAAAAAGGTCCAGGAGTTTTCAAGGACGATCGTGCGTTCTGGTTCAATCGCCAATACCTTTAAGGGAGGGGCCTTAGGATGCAGCCAAACCTCGTCTCCAACTTTGAGCTCCTGCCATTCCGGAACGATTTGGTCGGCATTGCGCATTTGGCATCCGACGAGATTTTCCAGCCACGTGTAACTATAGAAGCCGCCGCGCTTTTGTCCGACCTGCACGAGCCAGGGCCAAACATTTCCAACTGGCGCATCAATTGTAATGGCGTGGGTGGCGTTTAGCTTTGGCTCTTCGACCAATGCATCGCCGGGCAGCGACATCTTTAGTTCTTCGTCAGTCGCTCCCCATCTTAAATGCCACGGACGAACAAGTAGTGCATAAACCGCAACCGCGGCCGCGCCACCTATCGCTGTTGCCAGTAGTGTCAAATTACTTTTGCTTATTCTCATTTTAGTCCTTTCAAATGCGCCTTAAAGAGTGCTGCGGCGCACGGAGGACGCGGGACATGTGCGCCTATGACGCTTTAGCCAGCACCCGTGTCATAGAAAGGCGGGCCTCTTCGTCCGCAATAACGAGCGTGGTTTTGATTGCCGTATCCGGGTTTAGTGATATCGAGTTAATTCCTTGTTCGACAAGCCAACGTGCGAACTCCGGAAAATCGGAGGGAGCCTGGCCGCAAATTCCGATTGGCTTTCCTGCCCTCCGAGCCTCGTCAATAACTTGCGCGATTAAACTGAGGACAGCCCGGTCGTTCTCGTCAAACAAATGGGAAACTGTGCCTGAGTCGCGGTCAATCCCCAGCACAAGCTGCGTTAGGTCGTTAGACCCAATTGAGTATCCATCAAACACGCGCAGAAATTCTTCAGCGCGTGCGACGTTTGCAGGAAGCTCGCACATCGCGTAAATCTCCAGCCCGTCGTCCCCTTGTTTTAGTCCGTGTTGGGCCATCACGTCGATTACGCGCTTACCTTCCTCAACTGTGCGGCAGAACGGGATCATGATCTTGATGTTAGTCAGCCCCATATCTTTGCGCACGCGCAACAACGCCGCGCATTCCAACGCGAATCCGTCAGCATAGCGAGGATCGTAGTAGCGAGATGCTCCTCGGAATCCAAGCATCGGATTTTCTTCCTGCGACTCAAACTCGCCGCCGCCAAGGAGTCGCGCATACTCATTAGTTTTGAAATCGCTGGTGCGAACGATAACGGGTTTGGGATAGAACGCCGCCGCGATCCGCGCGACGCCTTCGCTGAAACGACGAATGAAGAACTCACGCGGATCTTCATTGCCAATACGAGCAGCAATTTGCTTGGCCGCCTCCTTGTCCTTCAGGTTTGGATAACGGGCCAGGGCCATCGGGTGAACACCGATGTGGTTTGTAACGATGAATTCTGTGCGAGCGAGTCCCACGCCTGAATTAGGAATCAATGACAGTTTAAAAGCCTGGGCAGGATCGCCGACCGTAAGCATCACTTGTGTGCGGGTTTTCGGAATGGCAGCAGCATCGATCCTTTCAACATCAAAACTTAGCTTGCCGGCATAGACATGACCTTCAGGCCCTTCCGAGCATGCGACAGTGACTTCATCGCCATCGTGAAGCAGCTCAGTAGCGTTACCGGTGCCGACAATACACGGAATTCCAAACTCGCGGGAGACGATGGCTGCATGTGCTGTTCGTCCGCCCTGGTCGGTAACGATCGCTGCGACGCGACGCATGATCGGTTCCCAATCGGGATCTGTGAGTCTGGCAACGAGGACATCTCCTGATTCTACCTTTTGCAGTTCCCCAGCCTCGCGCACGACTCTTACCCGTCCTGTGCCTATCTTTTCACCTACTGCCTGGCCCGTCACGAGCGGCGTTCCGGCTTTGCCCGTCAGGCGATAGACTTCTCCGACCGCCGTCTGAGATTTAGCTGAGTGAACCGTCTCTGGTCGGGCCTGAACAATGAATAGCTCCCCAGTCGTTCCATCCTTAGCCCACTCGATGTCCATCGGCTGCGGATGGCCGGCGAGTTGCGAATAGTGATCCTCAATCAGGCAGGCCCACTTTGAGAGCTTCAAAACTTCGTCGTCGGTGAGCGAAAACTTGAGCCTCTCTTCTAACGGTGTGGCCTGACTCTGTGTTGTGCGGCTTCCATCGCCAAAAACAAGGCGGACTTCCTTGCTGCCAAGTGATCGTCCAATGATTGGTCGCAACCCGTCTTTCAAGGTTGGTTTAAAGACGGTCCACTCGTCGGGCGTAACAACGCCTTGAACCACAAATTCACCTAATCCATAGGAACTGCTGACTAGTACAACGTCGCGAAAACCCGACTCGGTGTCCAAAGTGAAAATGACACCTGAACTCGCTTTGTCGGAGCGCACCATTGGTTGCACACCAACCGATATGGCCACCTTCAACTGGTCGTAACCCAGCTTGGCGCGATAGCTGATCGCACGATCGGTAAACAGGGAAGCAAAGCATTGGTGAACCGCCCGCAGTAGAGCCGCGTGACCCCGCACATTAAGAAATGTCTCGGCAGCGCCCGCAAAGGATGCTTCCGGTAAATCTTCGGCTGTAGCTGAGGAACGCACAGCTAATTCGGGTTCCCGGCCCAGGCGCGCACAGAGTTGATCGTATGAACTGGTAATGGCGTCGCGCAATTCTTTCGGCAGAGGCGTGTCCAGGATCGCTACCCGCGCGTAATGCCCGTGACTACGAAGCGCATCTACGTCTTCATAATCAAAGTCGGAAAGCAGAGACCACAATTCATACTTAAGATCGCGCTCCGCCAGCAGTGCGCGATATGCATCCGCGGTCGTTGCAAAGCCGTCAAGTACGCCTATGCCTTTAGACTTCAAAGCGTTGAAGAGTTCGCCCAGAGAAGCATTCTTGCCACCGACGAGCGGCAGACTCTTTAGCGAGATTTGATCGAAATCAAGCGTGTACACCGGTTGGCTTTTCATGGCCCTGCCTTTTCCTTTCTTTGCGACGCAAACTGTTCACATTGCGGTTCCCAAGATAAAACCTAGCTAAATTCCGAGAGCAACGCGCATGCCTGTGGCAAGCGGCGGTGAAACGTTCCTCAGAGCAGGAAAGTCCTGAGTGCGACAGTGCGCGCGCGTTTCTGTTGCGGTCAAAACTCGCACTGCTGCGGGAAACTTCGCAGTTTCTTGCCAACCGAATACTCGAAGAACCTGCAAAGTGCCGAGAAGAAACTGGCATGCTTCATGCAGTGAGAAAAGCCTGAATACAAGGCTATCGAACCTCTCGGGATGGAGTTGTGGATATCGTTTCGACAGTCAGGCTGTCGAGGACTGGACAGATGAGAATCTTATTAGCAGTTGACGGCTCGGCTTGTAGCGACGCCGCGATTGATGAAGTCGCGCGACGGCCATGGCCGCCACAAAGTGAAGTCAGAGTGATTACTGCAGCGGAGACCCCAATTATAGTCGGCATGGAGCCTTGGGCGGCCGCGCCGGAGTACTTCGAGCAACTGGAGAAATCAGTCCGTGAAGCTGCCAAGGTTGTCATCGATGGAGCTCGAAATAAGCTCAGGACAATTGAAGACAAAACGCTGAAGATCAGCAGCGACATAATCCAGGGTCCGCCCAGGCAAGTGATTGTCGAAGAGGCAGAACGATGGGGCGCAGAACTCATCGTCATGGGCTCACGCGGGCTCGGCGCCTGGAACCGGCTGCTCCTGGGCTCAGTGTCGAGCGCCGTAGTTCATCATGCGCCGTGTTCTGTCGAAATCGTGCGAGGACCCGATAGCAGTAGCAACGGAAAGTGATAACCTGTGCACTGAGCCCACCTGGTGGCAGTGCTGCGCGGGAACTGCTTATTTTGTTCGTACCGCATGTAATTAGAATTGGCACAGCTGCCCTTGAGGTAAACTCATGGCGCGGCGAGTCAGCGGGCCGTTAACTCGGGGCGAGAGCGGTCCGCTGTCATCTCAAAGGACACAGAGGCATGATCAGTCCTCTTCATGCATTTGAAAGTTCTTGACGATTAACCAGGCCAGGTTCGTCAGCGGTTGCACGATGCCCCGTCATTTTCGTGACGTGTATGCGATAAAAGATTGGTGTCAACGAGTGAGGTTGGTCGCGATGCTCCTGTGAAGTGTAGGCTGGCTCCCACCACATTGCCCGCTTCTGCAGAAACGCGTGCGCACGAGTTCGAGCCTTCTCATATTCGGGCTTATCAGGCAATTCTTCGTATCGGCCGAATACAACAATACTCATCCACTGGTTGTGACCGATTACTTCATCTACCTCAAGGCACACTAACGGATTTGAACGCATCCATTCGATCTTTTGGCCAAGCGTAGTGAATCCGTAAAGGTAGGTGCCATCAAATGCAAAGTTGATAGGAACCGCATAAGGTTGGCCGTTGTGGGCACAGGCAAGTCTTCCTACGTTCGCTTTTTCCAACGCGGTGCGACATTCATCAACAGTCATCTCATGAATAAACATAGCGACCAACCCTGATCTGCGGACACACGCAACAATGTTCGATCTAACAACGGGCAAACATCGTTCCGTAAAGCGAAGGCATTTTCGAGTGCCAGGACGTCTGTTTCGACGTGATTTTGTGTACTAAACAGCTATGAACCATTCAGTGTTGCGGAAACTCACGCAGGCATTGCGTTAAAGCCCGCTAAGGTTCCCGCCCTGTACTCAGGAGTGGTATTGACTCTCTTAAAAAACCTGCGCATTTCGATGCTTTTGCACGGCTCTAAATTTGTCACGTTGCTGAACGATAGGCACAGACGTTGCTAATTCGAACTTTAGAAAAGCGAGTTACGATTTCGGTCACGAGAACAAACTGGTCCGGGTGAACTGGCTTCGCGAGTAACTAAATGTTTGGAGAATAGGAAGCCGGCGAGAGTGCCTCAGGTCCTTCCCAGCGGGATTAAAGGAGAGTTCAACCATGAAAACGAACACGATTCCAACAAATGAATGGCCGAAGTTCTTCGATGCTTTGAGTCGCCAGCATCAAGGTCAGGTAATCACACTCGAGATTTTCGGGGCCGATATTGGAGCGCAGGTTCAGGAACGTGAATTGGCATTCGAAGGCATTGTCGATGAGTGGGATGAAGCTCAAGGCAATCGAATTGTCATCATGATGGGTGCGAAGCCGGACGATCACATTACCCACAGCATTGGTCGCCCCACAGAAGTGAGCCTGGAGCAAACAGACGAAGGTGCTGATGCCGCCCTTGCGATTAAATCAGCAGACGGCACTACGGCGCTGCTGCGATTCTGTTCACCGCTGTTACTCGAGATGGTAGAGGCCGTCGTGCGCCAACCAGGACAACCATCGCTGTAGAGAAGAGAAGGTCACCAATGTTCTGCGCGGAAGGGGAAAACGTTGGGAAGCGCCGATGGAAGTTGGTCTTCATTTT
>DASQKG010000187.1:0-5518 GCA_035630655.1 Pyrinomonadaceae bacterium | reverse complement strand
ACTGAAGAACAATCACTTCGCTTGTGCCGTTTTCATTCAAAAGGCACACTACCAGGCGCAAAACCAACTTTCGTTTCGAGTAGATTTATTTATGAGGCAACGAATCACCGTAGGAGTAGATTTTGTTGTGAGGCAATAGGGCTTGTGGCAATGGTTCAGCAGTTTGAAGAATGATGACGTACAACTCGCCGGGCCCGTGAACGCCAATCGTGAGATTCAGTTCAATGTCTGAAGTGCGCGAAGGGCCGGTGATGAAAGTAACGGTGCGGCTCAACTGATCCTTATCCGTGCGCCCGAGCAACTCAAGCACCTCGCTCATGGTCCGGCGAATCCTATAGCTTTCGATGAGCGCAACGTGTACCGGCGGAACCAGCGAGGCGAGCCGATGGTGTTCACGTTCAGCTTCAAGCACGAGCGTGCCGGTTTCCGCTATGGCCCACTGAGCGCTGGTAATCCCGATATCGCAATCGAATAGCTCTGCTGTAGTCGGGCGCTCAAGTAGGACCACATCAAACGTCGCGCGCGCGATTACGTTTCTCACGAGAAGCGAGTCCGAAATTGCACCGACTTTTGCTTTAGTCAGCTCCATGATGCGCCCTATTGTTTGTGCGGCTTCCAACTCGTTGTTCACCACGGTGCAATGACCGGAGACATCCTCGAGTGACTGACCAAAGATTTCCACTAACGAAATCTGTTGAGGTGATACAGCAGCCGGGCGTTTTGACGGGGTCTTTACGTCGTGCCGTGACGCGTCATGGGCCTGGCGTACGCCGTCGTATGGCGCGCTTGTGGCAAGGTGCTGACGAATTGACGTCAACATGGCATGGCGGACCTCGTTGTTCTGACGCTCTGCCACTATTTTCTTTGTCCCGGTTGGGCCAAACCATTCCTCCACTGTTCGCGGAAAGTGCTTGGGGCTATCGGAGGTGCGTCACGCCAAGTGGTCCATGCCACGAGCGGCGGAACAAGTAGGCCCATCAAGCGACCTGCTTTCCTGATGCGTCCATCGCGCACCGCCGGGCGTTGCAATAAACGACCTATCCTCGTCGCCCACTCATACAGAGCTGGACTGGACCACGCGAACGCGTAAAGACGGAAGGCGATACGCTCCATCAACTTTCGCTTCAAAGGCGATACGCTCCATCAACTTTCGCTTCACAGGTCCTTTCTGATCAGCCGTGCCGCTTCCTGTTCCTTCTACTACCTCCGCGCGCAGGTGCAACAGCAGTTCCGGAATGTCTATTTTGACCGGGCAAACCTCGCGACACGCCCCGCACAAACTCGATGCAAACGGCAGCTGCGCGGCCTTTCCGATGCCAATCAACTGCGGTGTGATCACGGCGCCGATTGGCCCCGGATAGACCGAACCATATGCATGCCCGCCAACCTGCTGATAGACCGGACACGCGTTGAGACATGCGCCACATCGAATACACGCGAGCGATTGGCGTGTGACGGGATGCGCGAGCATTCGTGAACGGCCGTTGTCCATGAGAATGATGTGGACCTCTTCCGGGCCTTCGTCCGTTGCGCTGCGCTTCACTCCAGTAATCAGTGATTGATACGCCGTCAATCGCTGGCCCGTACCTGAACGCGGCAAGAGTTTAAGAAACACGTCCAGATCCACCAGACGCGGGATCACTTTCTCGATTCCCATAAGCGCGATGTGCGTCCTGGGCAGGCTGGTGGTCAATCGGACGTTTCCTTCATTCTCCAGAATCAGAATCGTGCCCGTCTCCGCTACGCCGAAGTTGACACCACTGATACCTACCTGGGCTTCAACAAAACGCTGTCGCAAGACACGCCGTGCCGCGCGCGTTAGCACAGCAACGTCATCTGAAAGCTCGATTCCCAACTTCTCAACAAACAACTCGGCGATCTGTTTTTTTGATTTATGAATGGCCGGGACGACGATGTGAGACGGCGTCTCGCGCGCGAGTTGAATAATCCATTCGCCGAGATCGGTTTCAATCGGAGACAAGCCTTCTGCTTCGAGCGCGGCGTTGAGATGAATTTCTTCGGTAGCCATGCTCTTCGATTTGACCACCTGCGTTGCACTGCGCTCGCGCAATAGTCGGATAACAATCTCGCAGGCGCCGGCGGCATCGTGGGCCCAATGGACCGTTGCTCCAGCACGTTCGGCATTAACGGCAAAGGCCTCGACGTATTCGTCCAAATGCGAAAGCACTTGGTCCTTGATTGCGCGAGCCTGCTCTCGTAGCGCCTCCCAATCATCCACGGTCGTGATGGCAAATTTCCGGCGATCGCCAATTGTGTTCGCGAGGTTGCGAAGCGCGCCACGCAACTGCGGATCACGCAGGGCATCGCGCGCGTTCTGATCAAATGTCTCCGAAGTTAAGTGGTCCATTTAAGTAGGACAGACATTCCTGTCTGTCTGCCGTCGGCCGGAGGAGAGTTGGGTATCCACCACGCCGGTGCGAGTTTAGTCCTCACGCGACGCGAGGAGTTCCGCCAGGTGCATCGCGCGCACGCCCGACTTCTGCCGCGTCAAACGCCCACGGATTTGCATCAAGCAACTCGCGTCACCCGAAGTCACCGCCCTGACTCCGGCCTTTTCTATTTCCGCAATCTTGTTGTCGAGTATGGCGACGGAAATCTCCGGATACTTCACCGAGAAAGTTCCGCCGAAGCCGCAACAGGCGTCAGCGTTGGGCAGTTCGACAAACTCCACGCCGCGAACGCCCTTGATTAACCGGCGTGGCTCGCTATGCAAATTCAGATCGCGCAGTCCATGACACGCGTCGTGCCAAGTGACACGCCCACGAAAACTTGCGCCGACATCATCAACGCCTAACACATTGACCAAAAAAGAACTGAATTCGTGAGTGCGCTGCGCGATAGCCTCAGCGCGTTTGCGCCAGTGCTCATCATCCTCGAAGAGTTGGTGGAAATGATGGACCATCGCGGTGCATGAGCCTGATGGGCTAACGATTGCGTCGGCCCCGGCGTCCTCAAATATCTCGATAAAGCGACGGGCAAGCACGCGCGCGTCGCTTCGGTAGCCGGTGTTGAAAGCGGGCTGACCGCAACACGTCTGCCGTTCATCAAAGACAACTTCGCAGCCGGTTCGCCGCAAGACCTCGACCGCGCTCGTGCCCACTTCGGGCCAAAGCTGGTCCACCAGACAAGTGACGAACAAAGAGACGCGCATTAGTGTTGGGGAATTTAGCGCACAAGTTGTTACCGCGCCAGCATAATTCCTTGGGCCAAGTTGTAGGGGCGCCACTCCGTGGGCGCCCCTTCTTTGGCAAACAGCTGCTGTAGTGCTCACAAGAACCTAACGCACGATTGGGGCGGCCACGGAGTGCCGCCCCTACAAGATTAGGTCACCATCCTTGATTGAAATCTTGCGATCGTTTTCAACTTCTCACTGCGGAAGACCTACGCGTCGAAGCAAGTCTCAAACGGCAAAGCCTTTCTGTGCCGCTATTCATGAAGCAGGGAGATCCAGGAGCCAGAGTTCGTTTTTGCCCTCCCGATACTGAACCCACACGACCTGTCCGGTCGATGACACATCGAAAAACTCGCCGATCGGATGCATTGGCCGAAGGTCTACGATCTTTCTTTCACCCACTCCGTCAGGGGAGATGGCCCAGAGTTGCTCGCCGTCCCTCAAGCCGCTGATTTTGTAGAAATAGATCAGCATGCCGTCGCTGGACCAGTGAGGGTAGTAGCCCCGCGTAAGCGCGCGGCACAACCCGCCATCGACTAGGCACACTGTAATCTCGGCTTCAGACCACTCTCCCTTGATTTTTGTGCCGGCGATGAACTTGCCGTCGCGGGACCATCGGACGAAGCGCAGGAGTTGCGTGAATGCAGTCTCACCGCCTGTCGTCACGTCGCGGATCATTGTGGCGGCCGGCCCACCTTTGTCCATTCGTGTGTAAATTATCCGTCTGCCTTCAGGGTCAACGCGTGGGTGATTGTGTGTGCCCCATTCCCACCCGCGAGCCAGTTCCGTGATGGCGCCATCATGAAGCGAAATCTTACGAAAGGAAGTAGTGGGGCGGTGCTGGTAGAAATAGACCGCCGAGCCGTCAGAAGACCATTGCGGGTGAACATTTTGCTCGCCCTTTCCTCGCGTTAATTGATTCAAATTGGTGCCATCAGCGTTGACGTTGTAAAGATGCAGGTCTCCTCCCTCTGCGAAACCGAAGAAGAGGATTTTGTCCCCTTGTGGAGAGAAGGAAGGGTCAACCATATCGCTGCGCGACTGGTGTAACTCTTTCTGGCGGCCGGTTCCTGGGTCGGTGACCGTGAGCATGTAGTTGTTTCGCGTGTTGGTGTAAATGAGTCTCCGACCGTCGCGCGAGATTTCCGGGTCCGTGTCTTCGCCGGTGCTTACCAAGATCGGTTCAGCCTCCCCGCCCACGGCGGGAACTCTCCATAGCGTCAGGCTCCCGGCACGCTGTGAAGGAAAGACGATGAACCTGCCGTCAGGTGTCCACGCCGGAGCACCGCCGAAGGAGTCGTCGAAGGTCAGGCGGCGCGCTTGGCCGCCCTCGGCAGGAACGACCCAGTAATCGCCGTGCGGGCCTTTTGATTTTTGGAAGAACGCGATAAGCGCGCCGTCAGGTGAAAACGCGGGCATCCGATCGGCCGACAGGTGGTCGGTCGGGGGCACGCCCTCCACTTTGCGCTGAGCGCTGCCGTCCGTGTTCGCGATCCAGACGTCATAGCCCCGCTCAAACACTAGCTGGGCACCATCCCAGGACCAGTTGGGGTTCCTGCCCCCTTCGATCACCTTATGCGATGCCCCGCCTGCGGCTGGCACAGACCAGATGCTGTCCGTACCCTGCGACCGCCGCGTGTAAACGATCCGGTCATCCCGCGGCGACCATCGCGGACGGTTGGCCGCGTCTTCGCCGGCGGTAATTTGTATCGGCTCGCCTTGAACCAGGTTTTTAATCCAGACCTGCGGCACGCTGTCCACCGTGTTCGTGAAAGCGATTTTCTGACCGTCCGGCGAAAAGCTCGCCTTACGGTGCGAGCCGGGAAAAGTCGAGATAAGGCTTTGCTGGACCAGTGGGCGAGGCTTTTGCGACTTAGACCAAAGGTAGGCGGCCGCCAGTCCCAGAACGACCAATGTCATGCCGACAGCGAGAGAGATAACCGCCAAAGACCTTCTGCCCAGCGTCCGCCATCGTGGCGGAACGTAAGGTGTCATGACGCCCACATGCGAGCCGGACGAGGCGAAGATCTGATCCAGACCACCGGCTTCGGCCACCACTTGCCGCAAGTCTGCCAACATCTCCGGCATTGACTTGTAGCGATCCGCCGGCTCCTTTTCGAGCGCCCGATCGATCACCGCCGATAGGTGCGCGGGTATTTCTTTATTCAACTTCGCAGCCGGCGTGTGCGGCTGGTTGAGGAGCGCGCTGATCACATCGGCCTTAGACCTTCCGGTGAAGGGTATGCGCCCAGTTGCCATTTCATAGAGCACGCCGCCGAAGGAAAAGATGTCGCTGCGATGATCCGCACGTTCGCCTCGCGCCTG
>DASQKG010000186.1:0-4035 GCA_035630655.1 Pyrinomonadaceae bacterium | reverse complement strand
GCAGCATCTGTGTCGAGCTTCTGAACAATCGGTTGCTCGGCGGTTACCGGCAGATCGTTAGCAATCAGATCAATCTTGTTGCGAACCTCCTGGGCCGCAATATCGGGATTCTTCTCCAACAAGAAACCAATGAACACCTGGGAGACACCCTCGACCGAAGTCGAGCGAAGCTCATCGATACCGCTGATAGTGTTGACCGCGCCCTCAACCTTATCGGTGATCTCCGTCTCAATCTCCTGCGGAGATGCACCTGGATTGACGACCGTGATCGTAATTGTCGGCAAATCGATTTTGGGAAAAAGGTCGACGCCGAGTGAACGGTACGAGAAAAGACCGACGACCGTCAGACTCAGGATCAGCATCGTCGCGAAAACCGGACGCCTTACACATATTTCAGCTAGTTTTTGCACGAAAAGCTCCGCTTTCTGATTTGCGAGTTTTAATTTTTGATTTTTGATTGGAAGAGTTTCGTCTCAACTTATTTCTTCCAAATCAAAATCTAAAATCGCAAATCAACAATCCACTACTGTCTTACCGTTACTCCATCACTCAATTGTTCGATGTTGCTTGTGGCCACCTGATCGCCGGCGACGACGCCGCTCTTCACTTCGACCAAGTCGCTTTCAGACTGACCCAATTGGACGAGCCGCTGCACAGCGTGGCCGTCCTTGATAACGAATACGCGACTGACTCCGGCCTCCGTCAGCACAGCTCGTGCGGGAATCAGGACTGCCGGCTCCGAACGCGACTGCAGAATGCGCACTGTCGCAAACTGACCAGGCTTGAGCGCCCCCGAGCTGTTATCGATATCGGCTTCCACCGACAATGTGCGTGAGCTGGCAGAAACGTTCGGAGAAATCCTGGCAATACGACCACTAAAGTTTTTATCCGGCCAGGCACTCGTCGTGGCTGAAACCGACTGTCCTACTCTTATTTCCGGGATTGCCTGTTCGGGAATATCAATGCGAATTCGCAGCGGATTGATGCGAACGATCGTCGCGACCTTGGTGGTCGGAGAAACATATTCGCCCAGATCGGCGTTGCGCTCGGCAACGTACCCGTCGATTGGGGAAAAAACCAGGGCGTAGGAAAGGGCTCGCCGGGCCAACCCCAACTGGCTCTCGGCATTTGCCACATTTGCGCGCGCAGTCATCACGGCCGCGTAGTTTTGGCGGGCCAGCGACAAGGCTGACTCGTATTGTTCCTTCAATTGATCTCGTTGCGCTTTTTGCTGGTCGTAAGCGGCGCGCGAGACATCTCCGGATTCGATCAACCGCTCAGCCCGCCGCAGGTTCTTTTCCGCCAGCTCCAGAGCTACTTGAGCGTTTGCTACTTCCGGAACACGATTTGGGTCAAAGGCCTGACCAGGTCGCAACCCGACCTTCTCTTCCGCCTGTCGCACGGCCGCTTTCGCTTGCTCAACCTGGGCCTGCGCTTGCTCAACTCGAAGTTTGGAATCGACATCGTCGAGGCGCACGATCATCTGTCCGCGCCTAACATAACTTCCGAGATCCACACCCACGGCGACCACCTTGCCGGCAATTGAGGGAGCAACATCCGTCTGCTGGTCGCCGGCCAGACTTCCCGTTGCTTCAAAAAAGCGTGGCAAATCGCGCGTAATCGCCTGCGCGGTTGTCACGCTAGGCGTCGCCGGTGAAGCGATGGGTGTTGCTTCGCTTCTGACGTTCGCCTTCGAACCCCCACAGGAGACTGCTAACACGCTGAGCGCCACTATGACGACAGTGAACAAAACTATTTGAGTTAGCCTTTGAGAAAACATCCCGTTACCTTTTTACTGGAGAACCGTTCGCTTCCGACTTACTAGCCTTCCTGGGGATCTTCACCTCGGGTTTACTACTGATTCCCCCCAGAAGAATATCTGTGAAAGTTTTTGCCGCACTCTCGTTCGAGAGATTCAACAAGCGACGCTGCGGATCCCAAAGATTATTATTGAGCGAGTGATGAATGATCATGCCGATGAACGCCCGCACCACAATCGCGGGATCGATCTTGATAATGGCGCCGTCCTGTTGCCGCTCCCGAATATAGGCCCCCAGGAATTCGTAGACACGCCT
This sequence comes from Pyrinomonadaceae bacterium, assembly GCA_035630655.1. Taxonomy (GTDB): domain Bacteria; phylum Acidobacteriota; class Blastocatellia; order Pyrinomonadales; family Pyrinomonadaceae; genus PSRF01. The sequence continues at coordinate 1,960 of DASQKG010000186.1, read as the reverse complement.
CACGAATTTTTCAAAGAACATCTGTGCGAGTTCATGTCCTTCCAACGCGGAATGCATCAGCAGTCGCTGGAATTCGGGATCACTCTCGTGATGTTCAAGGGCACCAAACGCCAGTCCCTCGAAGACGGCCCGATCGTCCTTACGCTTGAGGGCATCAGCCACCATCATCTCGGGATCCATCGCATCCCCCGAGCAGGCCTTGTGGTCGAGAATAGCGGTATAGAGTTCTTCCTTAGTTGCGTAGTGACGGAAGACCATGGCCTCCGAAACCCCGGCCGCTTGAGCGATTTTCTTGGTTGTGGTGCCCCGAAAACCCTCATGAGCGAATAAACTAACGGCCACCCGCAGGATCTGGAGTCGTCGTTCGTCGCCAGCCATACGACCACCAGAAGCGGGCGCGGAGGATGAATCAAGAATAGAAATTTGTTTCGTCACAGATGGTCTTTAGGGAGTCATCTTTTGGCCGGGGGGAGCCAAAGTAAGTACTTACTTACCATCGTAAGCGCCGCGCTGTCAAGCCTCTCCTTCCGTTTGCTGCCGGTAGTTCAGAGTTCAAGCTTTAGCTTGTCCGACTCGCCAAGCAGCAACCTAAAGGTTGAACTCTGAACTGCCGGCCTCAACCCTTGCCCAGTAACGAGTCGTCTCTTTGTATGGTTTCCCGACCTTGAAATCGACAGCTTGTACCCTTTCACAACAAGGAAACAACCGCATCACATCAGCCGTTTCACTTTAGACTGAGGTAGACTCGATTTATTCGTTTGAAGAGTGTCGGCACGTTTCTTGCTCGATGCTTTTCTATAACTTTGTGAACGGGGCGCCATGCAAGAGCAAAAGCTCGCGTTGCACAACCAGCTAGATAAAGGAGAATTTTCGAAATGTCACAAAACCGAGAAGGCTTTAACCCAAACTCGCCGGCTACAAATACAGGTACGGGGGGCTACGGCTCCAACACTGGAACTGCCACAGGACTCTCTCAGACCGCACAGGACTACGGTCAGAAGATTTCCGACGCAGCTACACATGCGAAGGATTACGTGAGCGACAGGGTCTCTGTCGTTGGCGATAAGCTCAAAGAATTGCAGAACGCGGACTTGCGCGAAGTTGCAGAGAATGCCAAAGACTACGCACGTAAGAACCCGACCCAGGCCATTCTGATTTCGGCGGCCGCGGGACTCGTGCTCGGACTCATCCTTCGAGGCGGCAGACGCCAGTAATTATAACGTTGAAACTGATGCCACCTATGGCTCACTTGTAACAAAGGAGGTAGCAAATGGCAGCCCCGTCAACCGCTGTTGCCACTGCAAGAGATTCGTCGCTGAAATCCGAAACCGAGAGTTTGCCCTCATTAGTGGGACGACTCGGCGACGACGTCATGCAACTGTTCGACACCAAGCTGAGTTTGCTGAAGGTTGAACTGAAAGAGGAAGCAAGCGCCTACGCACGTGGCGGAATTGCAATCGCAATTGGGGCGATAGTCACTGCCGTCGGTTTTGCATTGCTTAACGTGGCTGTCGCTTTCGCCGTCTCGACACTCTTTGCGAGCGCCAATCTTAGCCAGGCAGCCAAATACGCGTTGGGCTTTGTACTAACCGGCTTCTTATACGTGATCATAGGTGGCATCGTTATTCTGACAGTAAGAAACCGTCTCGCTCATCAGAATCTGGTGCCTAACAAGACGGTCGAGGAACTGAGAAAGGACAAACAATGGCTGAAGAACGAACTCTAGGTTTGGCTCGAGCACGCGAAGTCGCGGACGAAGACCTCTCTAAAGAAGACCTTCAGCTTCGGATGGAGGAAGCTCGAGATTCAATTGCGCAGACCGTAACTGAAATTAAGGAGACAGTTGTGCACCAATACGAAAACGTTAAGGATGCGCTCGATTGGCGTGAACAATTCAAGAAACGTCCGGTCGCTTGGAGTGTGGGAGCGGCGGGCGTCGGTTTTTGCGTGGGTTATTGCA
>DASQKG010000185.1:0-10256 GCA_035630655.1 Pyrinomonadaceae bacterium | reverse complement strand
GTCGAAATTCTCCACCGGATCGCCCGGCGATAAAAGCACCGGGGCGGGATAATCGACTATCGGTCTTATTGCCATACGATGCAGCGCAACGGCTTGAAGGGGCTTAGCATTCAACGACGCAAAAGAATGCCGCGTAGTGTAAAGCCTCTATTCCTTTCCTAACAACCACGAACCGAAACGAGGTTGTTTTTCTAAATGGTGAAGACTGATGTCTAAAGTGTCACCGTACGCGCGAGCAAATGGGAAGTGTCCTATAATTCAATCCAATGGAACAGAAGGATCCTTTCGGAACTACCGCCCTGCCAGACATCGAACTTATCAGCGATGATGAAGCGGTACGTATTCGAAAAGTCAAAACGAGCACCGACCACGAACCCGGAAAGAAATTCTTGATTCTGGTGGTCGACGACTCTGCGGATAATGTAGCGATGCTCAGTTTGGATCTTCAGCATGAGGGTTATCGGGTAGTGACTGCCACTGACGGCGAGGAAGCGATTAGCGTCGCCCGTGCCACGCTGCCGAACCTAATCTTGATGGACATTAGTATGCCGAAATTGGATGGATTGGGTGCCACGCGCCGGATCCGCGAAGAGGACGAGCTCCGCGATGTACCTGTAATCGCAGTCACCGCTTTCGGGACTGAAGGTTTTCAGCGGGCAGCTTATGATGTAGGGGTATCGGGTTACTTAACGAAGCCCATCGATTTTGTCCGTATGCATCAGCTGGTCGCAGGCCTGCTTGCCCCAAAAGGCTCGGGCCGCCTCATTCGCCCCTAAAGGGAAACCTGCGGAGAGATTTCAGGCCGCCAATTACAGAACCCAGTAGCAAAGCTACTGGGTTCTGTATTGGCTGCATCCCCCCGTTCATGGAAACATTTGACAGGCCCGTTTCTCTGGAATACATTCCCGTACGTAGATTCTCAGCTCTCTGACGTAACACATGCGACGTGGTCCTCGCGTCACGCCGCTCACAATCCACTTGGTCGAACAAGAAACGAAACTCACATAGGTCCGCCATGAACCCTCTTTAGTTTCATATGGTTGGGGGCACCGGAATTGATTGGTAGTTTGTCTGGCATGTCGATGCCAAGACTATCCTACTGCTATGCCTGATTTGAAGGAGGCCAACGCGATGAAGGACTTTAGATTGACGCGCATTGCCTGGGCGCACGTATTAAGTGCTCTTCTGCTGGTTAACCTGACAGCGCTGGTTGCTGTCTCGCAATCCCTCACCTTTGCGGTCGTCGGGGACACGGGTGAAGAAGGCAAGGATCAGCGGGCCATTGCGGCGCAAATGAACAACTACCGAAACACCAAAGGAAAATTCGATTCCGTATTACTGCTCGGCGACAACATCTATCCCGATGGCATCGGCAAGGGCCTGGAAAAGGAGTTCGCGCTGCCGTTTAAAGCTCTTCTAGACGCGGGAGTGAAGTTCTATGCTGTGCTGGGTAACCACGATATCAGGGAAGAAGAGGGCTGGAAGGCTCAGGTCAACTACCCTAAATTCAATATGGGCGGCCGTCGCTTCTATTCGTTCAAAATGGGTGATGGATTGGTAGAGTTTTTCGCGCTTGATTCAACTGCGCTGTCTGAGGAAGCAGAGGAATTAGTGCTAAAGAATATGGCGAGGTTAGAACGAGCCAAGGCGACAACGGAAAGATCGCTCAGGACTATGCGATCAGGCGCTGCTATTAATACCCGGCGGTCAAGACTCGCGCGGGTTAACTCACAAATGACGAACTCGCAAAACTTTCTTACTGAGATGCGCGCCGCAAAATCGGAGCAGTTGCAGTGGCTCGAGGAGGAACTACCCAGGTCGAACGCACGCTGGAAAATCGTTTTCCTTCACCACGCGATATATTCCTCCGCCTACAAACGGTCGTGGTTCAAAGGGGGACCCGGACACGGAAAAGACAAGGGCGTGCTGAAGCTGCGCGCCCTCCTCAAAGATAGGTTTATGGATAGTAAGGTAGATGTCGTATTTGCCGGTCATGACCATGTCATGGAGAAGACTAAGGCCCAGAAGTCGCCCACAACGGGGCACCAGATTACTTATTTGACGGTGGGTGGAGGTTCAAAACTTCGTAAAGGTGACCTCGACAAGAAAAAGAGTCCCTTTTTTGAATTTGGCGAAGATTCCAAATACTCGTTTCTTGTTGTGCGGCTGGGTCTCCAGCAGATGAACCTCGACGTGATTGACACTAAGGGGAAAAACATCTTTCCCACCTTCAGCATTTCCAAACCCTAGCTTGATCGGTGATCGCCAATCTCTCAGTGACTGACTAACTGAGTGTCGGGCTCGCGCAGAAATTCAGATGGCTCGACAATTTTGCCGGCAATTGCGGAGGCTGCAACAACGTAAGGTGAGGCCAGGTAGAGCTTTCCTGGGCCACTGCGGCCGGGGAAGTTTCTGTTCTGCGCGCTGACCGTGACCGTTTCAGCTGAAGGCGATGCGCCCGGGCCGGCATTGATGCAGGCGCCACACGAGGGGTCGATCATTTCAGCGCCCGCGCGCATAAAGATTTCGATGTAACCCTTCTGCCGAGCGTATTGCTTTATCTTCTGCGATCCAAACTGCAAATACAGATGAACCCCAGGCGCGACGCGCTTTCCCTGGTCCAAAGCGTTTTGCAGGACCTCCGCATACATGTCCATGTCGGCCATCTTGCCGCCGGTGCATGAGCCGCCATAGGCCGCGTCGATGCGCACATCCTCACCAAGCTGATCGATCGGGATACCGTTGCGCGGGTCGCCCGGCGTCGCCACCATTGGTTTAATCTCATCGAGGTTGATTTCAAACACGGCGGCATATTCCGCGTCAGGGTCGCTAAACGTAAATCCCTTGCGCACTTCCTCAGCATCCAGATCGCGTGTGCGCACAATGTAATCAAGCGTCACTTCGTCCGGCTCGATGATTCCGGTTGTTCCGCCGGCTTCCACAGACATGTTGGTCAGTGTCGCCCTTTCGTCCATGGGCCAATTCTTTAGATCGTCGCCGGCAAACTCCAGAACTTTTCCGATGCCTTTGCTCGTCTTCATGTAATCGGAGGCGAGGATGTAAAGCATCACGTCCTTGGCGGCAACGTCCGCCCGCTTCTTGCCTTTAAGAACATAACGGATTGTCTCAGGAACGCGTATGCGAATGTCCTTTGTGTACCAGGCATTCGCCATATCGGTCGAGCCCACACCAAACGCAAAGCAACCAAGCACGCCGGCCATGCACGTGTGCGAGTCTGTCCCGATAACAATCTGGCCCGGCAGCGCGAGATCTTCGACCACGGCGTTATGGCAAATCGCTTCTGACCCGCCCTCTGGGTTCTCTCCGTAGAGCCTAATGTTCTGCTTCTCGGTAAAGTCCTGCTGCGTAGTCGCCAGGCCTTCCGCCCTTTCGAGGAGACCCATCTCACGATGCTTCGGAGACATAACCTTGCTGAGAAAAGTCAGGTGATCGCGAAAGGCAAAAATCGACTCTGGCTCTGTTACACGAGCGTCAGGCCCCAGCGCCTGCTTTAACAGAGACTCCGCCATCGGCGTCACATACTCATGCGAAAAGCGTACGTCAGCGACGGCAAACAGCGCATCTCCAGGTTTGACAGCTTCCACTCCAACCTGCCCGGCTCTGACGAAGGCGTGACGCGCGATGATCTTTTCCACGATCGTCATCGGGCGCACTTTGCGGACGGACCCACCCGCTACCGCAGGTGGTACTGACAAGGCGGGCGGCGTTACCTCGCCTGCCACGCGCGCTTTGTTGTAGTTGAAGAGTCCGCCGTGTTCGACGATGTCTTTCGAGATTGGATCGAGTCCCTTGGTGAACTCGGAGAGCGGAATCTCTTCGCCGCGTCGAATCCTTTGGACCAGGCCCAGATCGGTCGACGTCAGCAGGCCGATGTTCTGAGAGTTTTGTCCGTAGATCTTCTCAATGCTTTTGGCGATGACGAGTTGCAGGCCGGCTGCTTTCTCAGCGTAAGGCGCGGTCTCACGTGACGAGCCACAACCTTTCGACAAGCCGGAAACAACGACTGCGAAGCCGCCGGTACGGATTTCGTCCTTCTTGACCGCGCCCTCGCGCATGCCGACGTACACGTATTGGCCCAACGTCTCGTCGTAATAAAAACAGACCCAGCCCGGCGTGATTTCGTCCGTCGAGATGTTGCTCATCAGCGGCAGGTCGTCGTTTGCCAGCCGGTCCGCAAGGTTGGCTTCAAGGCGCGGGGCTTCCGCGTCCTGCGCTTCCAGTTGCTGGCGGATTATCGAAGTGTCTTCGGTTAGGAAGAGTATCCTGCCAGTGAATTCAATGTGTTTAGGTAGTTTGGCAGATCGTGTATTGAGCGGACCCGTGGTCATTAGTTATTCCTGTTCGAGGTTAAAGAATGCGAAGTGAAATTATAACCTTTCGACAGGAAAAAACTTAATGAGGCCATCATGAACGTAACGCAGACTGTTAGTTTGCGGGCGATGCGCGGATAGTCAGACCGAACTCCACCGCGACGCTCTGCAAACTAACAGTTGGCGTTACGACGACGGGCGGAAGCCTGTGATTACGGCGCCGTGTAGATCAGTTCGCGATCGCGTCGGCTCGCGCCGATAAAGAATCCACCAAGTGCTCCGATGCCGGCGCCAAGCGCGGAGCCAGCCACAATGTAGATCCCACAATCACTGCTGCATTGGCTGTACTGTGATGCGCCGATTCCCGCGCCTACTCCAGCACCAACACCAGCACCAATTGCGGTCCATTTGCCTTTAGCTGCCTTGCCCTTCGACCTGTGGATTTCCTTGATGTTGTCGCGGGAAATGTTAACGACCTTTTTGTCGCGGGAGAGCGTCAGGTTGGTTTCAGACGCTTCGATCATCTTTCCTTCGATCGTATTGCCGTCTTTTTGTTTCACGATCAGGCGATCGTCGGCAGGTACGGCCTGGACCGCAGGCCAGCCACGACCTTGCGCGAACGCTACCCCGCTCTGCGCGATCATTACCGCTCCAACTACTAACATACTGAGGATTCTTGTTTTCATACTGCTCCTGTACCAAAGTTTCTTCTTACCAGTAACTTCGTGGGAGCAACTACCGTTCCCACAGTTGGAGCATGAAATCCTCAATTGACGTGGAGTAAAGGTCTGCAACGTGGTTATTGACTGCCGCAATTTGCCGACAGGTGGTTGGTATGCAACGCCGGCTGCCTGCTCCGCCAGTAATGGTTCACGACCGTTTGGGGGCCGTAGATCCGAAGGGGAGCGGACAAGTCCGCGCACTAAACGGAAGTTTCCCTAAGACAGCCTTCTCTTTAAGCCAGCCTCTCTCTTATACTTTGGGCTCATTTAACGCAAACTGTTAGTTTGCGGACGTCGCGAATTAGCTCTTCAAGCTTGTTTCAACCGACAGCAAACTAACAGTTTGCTTTACTAAATGTCTCAATACCTGAAGTGGACCGATCGAAAGTTTGATTTCACGTTTCCGGTTGAAGTCTATCCGGAGATGATCGAACGTTTGCGAGGCACGCCTGCGCGTCTCGAAGATCGGTTGAAATCGACAAAGCCGGAATTTCTGACCCGGAGCGATGGCGACCGGTGGTCGATTCAGGAAAACGCAGGACATCTGCTCGACCTCGAGCCGTTAGTGTCCGGCAGATTGGACGAGTACCTGGCGGGAGCGACCGCTTTGCACGCGGCCGACATGACTAATCGTAAAACCTATGACGCCGAGCATAACAAGATTTCGATCGAATCAATCCTCGCCGATTTTCGCCGTCAACGATCGGCGCTGACTGACAGGCTGGACGGCTTGTCGCCCGAGAAGTTTGGAGCCGTAGCCCAGCACCCACGATTAAACGTACCGATGCGTTTGGTAGATATGATCTTTTTTCAAGCTGAGCACGACGATTACCATTTGGCGCGAATCAGTGAATTGATTCGGCTGTTTGCGACCTAACAGCTGCGGATTAGAGATGTTCGGGCTCCGTAGGAGCATAATGTTTATAGCCTCGAACGCCATAACCACTCTCTTCGCTCCGTAGGGGCGAAATGTCCGGTCACGTTGCGCTCCTACGGAGCAAGGATGATTAACTATCTCGAGTCTATAAACATTGGGCTCCTACGGAGCTGACTAAACCAAACGCCCGGATTGGAGATCAATTGAACAATCGAATTCGCTTAATGGTTCTTCTCTACGTCTTGTGTTCGGCGAGCGGCGTCACTGCACAGCAACCGCTCGACTCCATGATCGACCGCGAGATGGCGTCTCTCGTTTCAACTTACAAGACGCTGCATGCCACGCCGGAACTCTCCCACCATGAAGAGAAGACTTCGACCTTCTTCGCCAGCCAACTCCGCTCGCTCGGTTACACCGTTACAGAAAAAGTCGGTAAGTATGAAAACCCCGCATGGACCAGTTACGGAGTCGTTGCCGTTCTAAAGAATGGCTCCGGTCCAACCGTCCTGCTGCGGACTGATCTTGACGCGTTGCCAGTGGAAGAGCGGACGGGCTTGCCATACGCCAGTACGGTGAAGACGAAGAATGAGGCGGGCCAGGAAGTGAGTGTGATGCATGCTTGCGGTCACGATATTCACATCACCGGCATGCTGGGAACCGCAAAACTGCTGGCGGAATTGAAGACCCAATGGAGCGGAACGCTTGTAATTATTGGTCAGCCCGCCGAAGAGGTCATTCATGGCGCGAAAGCGATGTTGCGGGATGGTTTGTATGAAAAGTTTCCCAAGCCTGACTACGTGATCGCCTTGCATGACAATTCGGAACTGGAGGCAGGGAAGGTCGGAGTAACGCCCGGATACGCGTTGTCGAGTTCAACTTCAGTTGACGTGCAGATTCGCGGCGTCGGCGGTCACGGCGCCAAACCTGAAACGACAAAGGATCCAATCGTCATTGCTGCGCAGGTCGTGTTGGCTCTACAAACGCTGATTAGCCGGGAAAACTCGCCGCTCGATCCCGCAGTGATTACGGTTGGTTCAATTCACGGCGGCAGCAAACACAACATCATCCCTGATGAAGTAAACCTGCAGTTGACTGTGCGCACATATAAAGAAGAGGTGAGGAAGAGAATTCTGACTTCGATTGAACGGATTGCAAAAAACATGGCGCTGGCGGCAGGCGTGCCGGAAAATCTCGCACCGGTAGTAAAGGTCAGCGATTCGCAGGTGACGGCTTCTACTTACAACAATCCTGAATTGACGGGCCGACTCGCCGCTGTCTTTGCGAAGGCGCTGGGCCAGGAGAATGTAGTGACGGTTCCTCCCGCGATGGTCAGTGAAGACTTTGGCTATCTCAGCCTGGATCAGAAAATTCCGGCTGCACTGTTCTGGCTGGGGGCAGTGGATCCGGCAAAAGTGAAAGCAAACAAGGAAACGGGCGCGCCGCTGCCGTCCTTGCATTCGCCGCTCTTCGCGCCCGTACCCGAGCCAACGTTACGTACTGGGATTAAGGCGATGACTTCTGCTGTGCTCGATCTGATGAAAAAGTAGGGGAGGAAGGGTGTCGGGTGCCGGGATTTCGGTTACTAAGCACAATTCGGCCCCTGAGAACTGATAGCTAACAACGAACACCGACACCCGATACCTATTATGTTGCACATTCACAACGGCGACTCATCCGCAGATACCGCGAAGCGAACATCTCTTCCGGGCGAGCATTTCGCTTTCCGCGAAGCTCTAATCGAGGGACCGGCGCCTTCCGGATTATCGCCTTCGGAATGGCGCAAAATTCGCGCGCACCATCTTGCTGAGAGCTACAACATCCAGTCGGAGTGCGAACGCGAGTTGTTGGACCAGGAAGCGAAGCTGGCGACGTTTCCAGAGCACGATGAAGTAGTGCTTTGGTTTGAGCACGATCTCTTCTGCCAGGTCCATTTGACCTATCTGCTCAATTGGTTTGGACAACAGCAACTGGGCCAGACAAAACTCAGCCTAATCTGCGTGGGCGAGTTTCCCGGCAAACCTAACTTTCGGGGTCTGGGCGAACTCAATTCCGACGAGTTGGCTTCGTTGTTTCCTAAGCGTCAACAAGTAACAGCCGAGCAGTTGAAGATTGGAGCCACCGCCTGGCAGGCATATTCGTCGTCTAACCCGCAGGACATAGAAAAGATACTAGTGAGCGACACGCAGCCTCTGCCGTTTCTCCAAGCGGCGCTCGCGGCACACCTTCGCAGGTTTCCTTCCACTCTCAATGGTCTAGGCGCGGTTGAAACACGTGCTCTGGAAGTGATTCAGAGCGGATCGCAAACTTTCGGAGATCTGTTTCAGAGCTTCGGGGCGTCAGAACCTGTTTACGGTTTGGGCGATTCGCAATTCTGGTCGACGTTGCGGCGCATGACAGAAGCCCGTCAGCCGCTGCTTGCGGTGAACAATGGAAACAGCGATGAGAAATCTGATGTGGCCATACTGCCTGACGCAACTTTTGAAATCACAAACGTGGGCCGCCGGGTTTTGAAATCCGAGGCAGATTTCGTCGAGCTAAACGGCATCGAGTTGTGGTTGGGCGGAGTGCATTTGAGCGGCAACAAACCAACCTGGCGATGGGATGAGGGCTCAGGGAGAATAGTGGCCAGTTAGTACATTCGCTGGGTATCCCAGCCCCGACGACTCGGGGCTGGGCTACTATCAATCGTCCGCTATCACGGACTAAGAAAAACTACTTGCTGGGCAAGCGACCAGTACCATTTACCATTCACGATTTACGATCTACAACCAACCATTTACCATTCACCTCTTATGGACCTTGAATCGATTCGCAGCTTTTGTCTTTCGCTTCCTCATGTGGATGAAAAAATCGCGTGGGAAAACGACCTGTTGTTCCGCATCGGCGAGAAGATGTTTGCAGTCGTGGCTCTGGAACCGAGCCACGGCGTGTTGATGTCTTTCAAATGTACGCCCGAGAAGTTTGCGGAACTCATTGAACAGGATGGCATCATTCCCGCGCCCTACGTCGCTCGTTACCATTGGGTTGGGTTCGAGCGTTTCGATGCGTTGCCTGAACGCGAGCTGAAAGAGCTATTGAAGACTGCGTACCAGCTTGTGCGCGATAAGCTGCCGAAGAAGATTAGGGACGGATTAGAATCCGCGTCCTCCTCGCCGAGGTCGGGAAGGAGGGCTTAGCACCCCAGCGGGGATGCCCCGCCGGGGACCCCGCCTTGCCCCCGCTCTTCCGTTCGTTAAGTGCCTTACTCGTAGCGTAATGCGTCGATCGGATCTAAGGCCGCAGCTTTGCGCGCTGGATAGTAGCCAAAGAAAATTCCGACAGCTGCCGAAAAGACTACCGAACCGATAATTGCCGCTGTTGAAACGCTCGTAGGCCAACCCAGCAACGACGGAATCAATAGCGACACGCCCAGGCCAAGTAAGATTCCCATAAACCCGCCCGTCAAACTCAACACCACCGACTCGATGAGAAATTGTGTGCGCACCGCTCCGGATCGTGCGCCAATGGCCATGCGAATTCCAATTTCGCGCGTTCGCTCGGTGACCGAGACCAGCATGATGTTCATGATGCCAATCCCACCAACCAGCAGCGACACGCCCGCAACGCTTGCCAATAGAATGGTCATGATGTTGTTGGTTTCATTAGCAGCCTCGGCAATGTCAGTCATATTTCGGACAGTAAAATCGTCAGGCTCACGGGGCCCGAGACTATGTCTCTGTCGCAATAGTTCAGTGATCTGCATCTGCGCCGTATAAGTCGCATCCTGAGAAATCGCCGAGACATAAGCTATCTGGACGCGCGGAGACCCGAGAATTTTTTTCTGCACCGAAGTGTATGGAGCAAACGCCGTATCGTCCTGATCGCGTCCCTGCGCATCCTGACCTTTCCGGGCCATCACGCCGACAACGCGAAACGGCAAGTCTTTAACACGCACCGTTTGACCAACCGGATCCACGCCGGCAAAAAGGCTATCGGCAATTGTCTGTCCAACCACGATCACCCGCGCTGCGCTGCGCACGTCTGCGTCCGTAAAGAAGCTACCGTTCTGTATGGTCCACTTTCTTATTTCCGGATACTGTTCGCTCACTCCCTGAATCTGTGTGTTCCAGTTTTGATTTCCAAAGATTAACTGTGAACGGGTATTGACCGCGGGCGTGACCATTGAGACCGTAGGCACTTCGCGTTTGACCGCTTCCAAATCTTCAACCGTCAGCGTGTTGGTGCCGCTGTCTCCGGTGCCGGTGCGCACACCGCCCTGGTTCTGCGAACCGGCGCTCACGAAAAGCAGATTCGTCCCGATGCCGGCGATCTGCGCTTGCACGGAAG
>DASQKG010000184.1:0-20547 GCA_035630655.1 Pyrinomonadaceae bacterium | reverse complement strand
TGTTGGGCGTGACTTTGTTTTACATGGGCGAGGCGATGCACCGCGATCGAGAAGTCAGAGTTGAACCGGTGCTGTGGAGTGTGCCTGCGTCCAATAGCGTTTTGCTGCTTTCCAAGTTCTTATCAACGCTTTTGCTGACGCTTCTTCTGCTCGTTTTGGTTGGCCTGACGGCGATCCTGACTCAACTTCTTAGAGGCCAAACGCCAATTGAGATTTCGACCTATTTGATCACTTACTCAGTGATTCTGGTTCCGAGCCTCGCCTTTGTGGGGGCATTTGCGATCGCGCTGAATATTTTGCTGCGGGATAAATACGTCACCTACACGGTTAGTAGTGCGACCGGCTTGGGGCTGTTTTACCTTTACAGCCAGGGCTACAATCATTGGCTCTACAATCCCGTGCTTTACGGGTTATGGACTGAATCGGATTTAAACCCCGTACCGGCCAGACTGCTGCTGCTGAGAGCTTACTGGCTTGGAATAACTCTCATCTGCCTTCTCCTCGCTCACTTCGGATTTCAGCGCAAGACCAAGGGTGGAAGGCTCTGAGTAATCAGTAGCAGCACTGAGTGCCGAGTTTGCCTTACGTTTAGAGGGGGCACTTGTGCCCCGGCCGGGCGGACAAGTCCGCGAACTAAACGGAGCTGCGAACACACAAGCGGCTCACTTTTTGATAAACGCCAGCGTACTTTTTCCCGCTTAGAAACATCATACATTTCGCAAGCTTGACGAGGCCGGCAATGCCGGTTGTGCCGCCCCGTTCAGGCCTTTTTTATTGCACTTAGTTGGCAGTGAAAATGATTCGTTCAGTTTGCATTAGGTAACGATACACGCACACCAGAAGTTAGCGTCAGAAGATCAATCACAAAACGAGCCGAGGGCAGGAAGTTCTACGATGGGAAAGATAAAAAGACATTCAGCACCACTCTTGATCGCACTGGTTGTTGTTGCCCTTGCAGGGCTCTTCATTTCGCCTGGGCTGCGAAAGCGAGGCCGTCACAGCTACACAAACTATCTACCCACTACCGCGATCGCGCAGGCCGCGGAAGCGAATCCCTGGACAGTGGCCATTGCGAAGGTTAAGGAGGATCGCGGCGAACCTGCCGGCAAGCAGGCCAAAGTCGACATCCCGCACCAGGTGCGTCACTACAGCGATACCCGGCGTTTCCTCGCGATCCAGGTTGCCGAGGTGCGCGAACAGAAACTTAATACCCCGCAGGATCTAGTCGATCTCGCCGACATGATTAAACGCGGTGAGATGGTGACGCTGCAGCCGGTGACCGAGAACTACATTCTGTTTGGAGTCGGCGGTAGCGCCAGCAAAGAGTCGTTTACCCGGTATGAAAACGGCAAAAGTATTCCGCTTTTCAGTGAAACACGATTACGGCAGGAATACGCGCGGCTTGCCGAATCGGGTTCGAAGTCAGCAAGCGAAATTGCAAGCTTTAAGAAAGAACTGAGCGGCTTAACCAAGCGAGAGCGTTCAAAACGTGCGGGGCTGCAAAAACAAGTCGCGGCAAAAGAGAGTGAAATCAAAGCCGCCAGCGAGAACAAGGCACTGTTGGATCGCTATTACGGCGACGCCGCAAGAAAGGCGCAACTCTTTAGCAACTACGAGTCACTTGCAAGCCTCGGAAAAAGTCTTCCTGGTCGCGATTTCAATATTGAGGACGCCGCCGCGCGGCGCGATTTGAAGGTGCGCATGCTTAGCTCGTTACGTCCGGAAGCGCTCAAAGTTATGGAAGAGATTGCTGTCTCCTACCGGGAGAAGTTTGATCGTCCGCTTCCGATCACCTCGCTGGTGCGGCCGGACGAGTATCAACTGCAACTGAGCAAGACAAATCCAAACGCTACGCGCATTGAGACGCCGCCGCATTCAACCGGACTGGCTTTCGATGTTTACTATCGTTACATGTCGGCCGCGGAACAGACCCACGTGATGGATCATTTGGCGCGTCTGAAGGACGACGGCAGGATTGAAGTGTTACGCGAGAATCGTGATCATTATCACGTCTTTGCTTTCGTTGACGGAGCCAGACCAAACGAAACCTTGATCAGCGCTTCTATGGGCCACAACGCGACCGCCAAAGCCGTGAAGCAGACACACCACGCCACGGTTTCGAAGAAGTCCGCGAAGAAAGCCGTACCGGCGAAAAAGGGAAAAGTCTCCAAACGACGTCGTTAGTCTTAATGACTAGGTCTGGGACCGCGGGCGTTCCGCCCGCAATCGTGGGCCAAGGCGTCGTGCAGTCTGTGGAAGCGTCTTCCCCACCACTGCGGGCGAGACGCCCGCGGTCCCAGCACGCGTTCTGCTGCCTGCCTCCTGCTGCTTCTTTCCTTTTCGTAATCCATCTGTGTAATCTGTGGACAGATGCGTTATCGCGAAATTAAACCAACCCCATCGCTGGCCCGCTTCGTCGAGTGCTTTTGGACTCTGGAGGACGACGGCCGCCGCGGACATCACGAGCCTGAACGAATTCTCCCCGATGGCTGCGTCGAGATGATTCTAAATTTCGGTGCGCACTTTCGAGAGCTGCTCGACGATGGCCGTGAAGAAACTCAACCGAGACACTTCCTCGTCGGCCAGATGACTCGCCCAATGTTGATCGCAGCCAACGGGAGCGTTGAACTCATTGGCATCCGCTTTCACCCTGGCGGCACACTTCCCTTCTTCAAAATCGCGCTGAGCGAAATCACCAATCAGGTGGTCGAGTTAAGCGCTCTTTCGTGCGGGCTTGCAGGCGACCTGGTAACAAGAGTAGGTGAATGTCGCTCGCTTGAGAGGAAAGTAGCGACGCTTCAAACGCTACTTGCAAAACGAATCTGCGACAAAGAAGGCTCGCCGACCGTGGACCTGGCTAAGAGCATCGTCGCTCGCAATGGACGAGTCACCATTGATCAACTGGCGGTCGACGCGGGAATCAGCAGCCGTCAGCTGGAACGTCGGTTTCTCCTGGAAGTAGGACTCGGTCCAAAGTTGCTTTGCCGGATCATGAGATTTCAGCAAGTGTTTCACGCGTTAGATCGAAACGACTCGAGTTGGGCGGGCGTGGCGGCTGACTGTGGCTATTACGACCAGGCCCACCTGATTCGCGACTTTCAGCAGTTTGCCCGGCAGGCCCCTTCCGTGCTTCTGGCCCACGCCAGTCCTCTAACTCAATCCTTCACCCGAAAAGAGCGCATGTCGGATTTTTCCAAGACGACTACAGCCTAAGCGTAGTAGGCTCCGATTCTGCGGACATAATGCTTTAAGTCCGGAGGGACCGAATGTTTGTAGACCACACGCTTGAAAGTGCTCTCAAGCTCCGTAGGAGCGGAATATGTTCGAATCGATTTGTTAATCGCCACTAACATTTCGCTCCTCCGGGGCTGAATTTGTATGAGTACTTGCGAGCTATGAACATTCGGCTTCTGTCGGAGCTAGTTCACGTTTGGTTACCGCTCCCGAAGAAAACATTTGGAGAAAAACCGATGAAACCATTGTTTCGCGTCATCATAGCGGCCATAGGGATCGCCTTAACTTTGGCTTGCTTCTCGAATTTGTACACGAGTCGCGCCCACCAGGCATCACACACAATTTCCGACCTGGCCTGGATGTCAGGCAGTTGGCGAACCGCTCCCGGCGGCCGCGCTCAAATTGAAGAACACTGGATGACGCCTGGCGGGGGCTCAATGCTTGGCATGAGCCGGACCGTCGCCGGTGATCGAACTGTGGAATTTGAATACTTGCGGTTGGAACAACGCGCCGGAGACATCTACTACGTGGCGCATCCGAAGGCCCGTTATCCGGGGACTGAATTCAAACTAACACGCTTGACCGGCCTGGAAGCTGTCTTTGAAAATCCTGCTCATGACTTTCCCAAACGTATTATCTATCGCAAAGGCACCGACGGTTCCCTCACCGCCAGTATCGACGGCGGCGAGGGAACGAAGTCGATGAAGTTCGCTTACCTTCCGATCAAATAGAAGCGTAGCAACAGACCTCTCCTTGGAATGCGCCAGCCCGGCGGCGCTTTGGTCCAACCGCGCGATTCCTCGACTCGAGCGCTCAGTTGTTCAGCGAAAGCGGCGCCGGGCCGACGCACTCCAAGGAGGCGCCTCCTGCCTCCTGACTCCTATGGTTTATTGCACTGCCACATCGTCCACGCGGAATGACGATGGCAATGTAATGTCGTTCGTGCCACGGAACTGTATCCGCACAGTTTGGCCCGCGAACGCGTTAAGGTTGTACGGTCCACGCAACACATACACACCGGCGGTGCCGCTGTTCTGGTTGCTGAAAGTCGCCAGCGTCGCCAGTAACGTACCTCCAGTGCTTCTGACTTCAATGAAGAGACGATCGAAGACTGACGCACCGGCAGCCTCGCTGGTGGTGATGTTCAGCCAGAAGTTAAGGTTTCCCCCACCGCTGGGAATGGTTACCGTTTGGTAAAGCGTTCCTGAGGTGCTGTTGACTCCGTTGATGATCATGTAAGCCACGCCACTGTGCGGGTAGGCGCCTGTGCTGCGTGTAACCTGACCCGAGACGACCCACGGAGTGGTGCCGGTCTCGAATCCTGGATTCACAATCACGTTAGCACCGCCGCCGCTCGTGCCCGACTGCGTGACGCTAAACGTCTGGCCCGCGACGGTCATTGTGCCGTTCCGAGAGGTAGTGCCCGTGTTGGCAGCAACCGAATAATTCACGGTGCCATTACCTGAACCACTGCTGCCCGAAGTAATTGTGATGAACGTGGCGTTGCTAACCGCCGTCCACGCGCAGCCTGCTGGAGTGGTCACTGTGACACTGCCCGTTCCGCCTCCCGACGCGAAGCTCGCGCTGGTCGGACTGATCGAGAAGCTGCACGTGCCGCCGCAATCTGCCGGTACATTCGTGGCCGCAGTGTGCGTTGTGCCGTCGTTACCAACCGCCGAGACGCCCATACCGTGACGCGCGAAGACGGTCCAGATAGCGCAGCGGTTAGCGCCTCCATTCAGGTTCTGATCGGCTTGGAGGATGCCATCACGCGCGTTGAGAAACGACGGGCGGGTGGGCGTGAACTTCATGCCGTTCAAAACGAGCAGATTGGTTGTGGCCGCGCCGAGCGTGTTACGCAGATCCCAGAGCGTTGCCGCCCAAACTTCACCGTCGCGGTGAACCTGGCAGCCACCAGCACAAACGTCCGCGTAAGAATCGTGCACGGTGTTGGCCGGAATAGAGTAGGCAGCGCGCCGGATTCCGGCAGTGTTATTCATGACATACTCGCCGACCGCGCCGTCGCCGTTGATAGTAATGGCCCAATAGTCCGACCATCCTTCACCCATCGCGCCCGATTGAATGCCGCTGAGCGCTGTGCTTCCGTTGCCGATCAAACGATTGGAAATGCCATGACCGTATTCGTGAAAAACCACATCTCCGTCGATTGAACTGTCACGATCGGGACTGGGCGAGGTGAAAAGGTATTGCTGCATCCGAGGACGTGAGCCGTCCGGCGGTGTGGCAAAGTTTGCATTGTTAGTGCCGGAACCATCCTGTGCTTCAGCTCGCACGGAGTCGCTGCCTGTGCCGCCACGCCCGTAGTTGTTTGTTTGGAAGTTGCGCGCTGTCTCCGTGAAACCAAGGTTGTAGGAGAAGTCGTGCATGATGTTGTTGTAATAGAAAAGGTTCGTCACCACTGCCGCCTGCTGCGTGCGCGGGTCGACGGTGGTCGAAAAAGGAAAGGTGAAATTCTGATTAGAAGCGAATGCATGGCCGTTGGAAAGCCCAGTGCCATTGTTTGCATCAGGTGCATTGTCGGCGTTTGTGTCGAGATATGCTTCGACGTTGTTGCCGGTGGTCACGGTTGACGTGCCCATCCAGCCTGCACTTGTGTTGATAGTTGTGTCACCGACAAACGAGAGCAGCTGGCGCGCGCCGGCATTAGGGCTCTCCGCGTAGACGGTTCCCTGTGCCTGGTCTACATAGAGATTGTGGCGCAGCAGCAATTCTCCACTGTGCGCATCGATAAGCATCTCGTACCACTCATCAGGACCGAGCTCGACATAGACGTGCCACGCCAAACGCGACGTGTCCCCAACGCGTACGACGTTCAACTCCGAAATGATGTCTTCGAAATCGGGTTGCAATGGATTGGCAAATCGCGAACTCTCAGTTTTGGATGTCCTCGCGTGAGTTTGAACGAACGACGGCGGGACATCTCTCCCCGCGTATGCAAATGCTTTGGCTATGCCCTGATTCTCTGGGATAGCAGTCTTGAGGTTGACGGACTGGCGTGTCACGAGAAAACCTTCGCGAACCGAGAGGACCTCGCCGTTTTTGTTGACCACTACCTGGACTTGCCCCTCAAACACTTTGTAGCCGCCTACGGTTTGAAAGTAGTCGAGAAAGACTGTGCCACGATCGTTGTCTTCTTTAACCAGTTTCAAATTGGCGATGCCGGAAGAAGACAGCGCAAAGGTGGCCGCGTGACGATTCAGAAATCTCCGGGCAATGTTGTCAGCGGAGTCTGATTGAGGCTCGGATAGCGTCGCGCCATCGACGAAAAAGTTTTTCATCGCGCCGGTTTCGTTGGCGATGGCGTGCAGGTTATCGACGAATTCCGGCCTGAGATTCGCGCGGAATTCGTCGACAGCATAAGCGCGAGCCTTCGCCTCGGGATTCTGCGATGCCTTTTGCTTACCTTCGGGTGAAGTTAGTTCGTAATCGGTAAACTCGTCCCTGCCGTCGAGACGGATGTCATAGTTTGGCAGTGATCGAGTTTGCGGAACATCCGGATCTGATGGTTGTCTGCCGCGCTCTTGATCACGGTTTTGTGCCGCAGACTTCGCGCCGCCGAACTGAGTTAATGGGAAAAATGCCGCAGCCGCTAATGTCAGGCCCAGCAACACCAATAGGAATTTCATTCGCATTATTGTCTTTCGCCTCCGTTTTGTGGGTAGAGGTAAGGCAACAGCTCGCCCAATAGCTGTTCAAGGTGACCACGGTTGTTAGACTAGAGCCCCTTGTCATTGGTCAGGTGAGAAATGCCCTAACATTGATTGCCGAAAACCGTTGCAGACTTGTGAGCCATGGCGTTGGCCGGGACACGCCGAGCGACATCGCAACGGTTCATTTACTCAAACCATTCGTCCTCGGGACATGGTTTGCGAGTATTCGTACTGGGCAAGTTTTTTGGGTGGCAGAGACTGACACCCGGGAGTGGTGGAGGCTCAAAGTAACAGATTGGATCAGGCGTGTAAATCTTTTTGTAGGCATGCAGTGTTGCATTTGCTTGCGTTTCCCGGTTGGATCCTTTGGTGAAGTCGCTGAACCTTGATGTGAAGACACGTTCGGATGATAATTGCGCCGGAGTTTAAATATGAATAACAAGTATCGGGTAATCCCTCAGCCTGCCGCCACGAAGAACCCCGCGAAAGCGAAAGTCTCGGATCCTGAATTCCGTCGCCGCTTGAAGAACATCTCTCAATGGAGAAAGAAGCGCCTTGAGCGGGGGGTTTGATTATGACAGTAATACTGGAACTTGAACCAGAAGTTGAATCGCTTCTTGAGAAGCGCGCCCGGGCCGAAGGCTGTGATGTTAAGGGTTATGTGGAGAAACTCGTCGAGAAAGAGGTGAATCGCGAACGCACCTTCGACGAGATTCTCGCTCCCTTCCGCGACGCAGTGGAACGAAGCAAAATCTCTGACGACGAACTGGATACTCTTTTTGCTGAAGCGCGGAGAGAGGTCTCGAAAGAGAGGCGAGAGAGGCACCAAGGGTGAAGAACAGGCCCAGCTTGGGCGTGGTCTTTGACTGCAATATCCTGTTGCAAGCTGTCGCGCGAAAGACTGGCCCAGCCGCGGCGTGTCTCCGCTTAGCTGAAGAGGGTTTTGTGCATCTGCGGCTCAGCGAAGAGATTTTGACCGAGCTTTCGGAGGTATTGAAGCGTGCGGCGATCAGGTCGCGCTATCCCGAGCTAACGGATGAGATTGTTGAAGACTTCCTCAAAGCGCTGAGAAGCACAGCCGAGATAACCAGCAATGTTCCAAAAAGATTTACTTACCCGCGAGACCCCGACGATGAGCCTTACCTAAACCTCGCAATCGACACAGAAGCAAACTACCTCGTCAGCCGAGATAAAGATCTGCTCGATCTAATGACCGGCTACAACGATGAATGCAAAGAGTTCCGTCAGAGATTTCGTTCGCTCACCGTGCTTGAGCCAGTCGAGTTCCTGAACGAGGTGAGGAGATATCGGGCTGACCCGGGCTGAGAACTCGTCGGTTCGCATCCCCCCGTTTTCGAAAGGGACAGCTTTGCGCCCCTCTTGCTTACTTGAGAAGTCGGGCAGGAAGAGGTTCTGAGCAATGCTTAGCCGCTTTACTCTCGAGTAATGATTAAACCTATGTACGAAGCCCATCCGGTGTTTGCGCAACCCGACGACGAGACAGTAAAGGTCTGGAAGTACATGGACTTCACGAAACTAGTTTCACTTATCGACTCCCGACGACTCCACTTTACCAGGGTTGACAAATTCGACGATCCCTTTGAGGGTTCATGGCCCCGAATCAATGTTCACGCCCGACACGACATACCGGATGATCTTCCTCTTGAGAATAGCGAAGCGTTTGCACGTGCAATGAAGAGGCTTGGAGAGATAAACAGGCAATGGCCCAAGCACGTCGCGATCAACTGTTGGCACATGAATGAGCACGAGTCAGCTGCAATGTGGAAACTGTATCTCAAGAGCAACGAAGGCATTGCAGTCCAGTCGCGTTACAATAAGCTCAGGGACTCTATTATTGACGACGAAACAGTCAATCTGGGCAAGGTTAAATACCTTGATTACGACGCAGAATCGATAGATGCCGGGAACCTGCTATTCAGCCTTCGTTCACAAACGAAAAAGCTTTGAGCACGAGAGGGAAGTCAGAGCGCTGGTCATAAAGTGGCCCACACATGATAACGAGTTTGATTTCACGCAAGAAACTATTGCTGATGGTGTGAAAATTAGGGTCGACGTCGAGCGACTCATCGAAAGAATCTATGTGGCGCCAAACGCGCCAAATTGGTTTGCTGACCTAGTGAGCGCCGTGATTCACCGATACGGATATGTATTCGAAGTTATACATTCTGGGTTAGATGAGCAGCCGTTGTACTGATGGCGCGTGCTGAGTGATACCTTGCACTTGCAAGCTTGTTAGTTGAGCTGGTGAGCAGACTCGCGTACGTCGCGACAAGAGCGCGAACGAATAGGTCCATTCATGTCCACTGAACCAAACAAAGTCATTTACTCGATGGTCGGCGTCAGCAAGTTTTACGACAAGAAGCCGGTCCTTAAAGATATTTACCTGTCCTACTTCTACGGCGCGAAGATTGGCGTCATCGGACTCAACGGCTCCGGGAAGTCATCCTTGCTGCGCATACTCGCCGGCGTCGACAAAGATTTCAACGGGGAAACAGTGATCTCGCAGGGCTTCACCGTCGGCTTTCTCGAGCAGGAGCCTTTGATTGACGACTCGCGGACGGTGCGCGAGGTGGTCGAGGAAGCGGTACAGGAAACTGTCGACCTGCTGAAGGAGTTTGAAGAGATCAATGCGAAGTTTGGCGAGAGCATGTCCGATGAGGAGATGGATAAACTGCTGGAACGCCAGGGCGCGGTGCAGGAGAAGCTCGACGCGCAAGACGCATGGGACCTCGATTCCCGTCTTGAGATGGCAATGGACGCTTTGCGGTGTCCTCCACCTGAGACACTGGTAAAAATTCTCTCCGGAGGCGAACGCAGGCGAGTGGCGCTGTGTCGTCTTCTTTTGCAAAAGCCCGACATCCTACTGTTGGACGAACCGACGAACCATCTGGACGCGGAATCAGTCGCGTGGCTGGAGCATCACCTGCAGAGTTATCCGGGAACGATTATCGCGGTGACTCACGACCGATATTTCCTCGACAACGTAGCGGGTTGGATTCTCGAACTGGATCGCGGCGCCGGCATTCCCTGGAAAGGAAACTACACCTCCTGGCTCGAGCAGAAGCAGGAACGTCTTCGCCGCGAAGAAAAGAGCGAGAGCGAGCGACAGAAGACGTTGCAACGTGAGCTCGAATGGATTCGTATGTCGCCAAAGGCCCGACGCGCCAAAGGTAAGGCCCGAATAAATTCTTATGAAGAGTTGTTGCGCGAGGAGACGGAGAAACGGCGTGAAGATCTGGAAATTCACATTCCGCCCGGGCCTCGTCTTGGCAACGTCGTAATCGAAGCCGACGATGTGAGCAAAGGTTATGGCGACCGTCTGTTGGTTGAAGACATGACCTTCAAACTTCCACCCGGAGGTATCGTCGGAGTGATCGGGCCAAACGGCGCCGGCAAGACAACGCTATTCCGCATGGTCACCGGAGAGGAGCAGCCTGACAGCGGAACCATTAGAATCGGAGAAACCGTCACGCTGGGTTATGTCGATCAGAGTCGAACGCTCGACAGTAACAAATCGATCTGGGAAGAAATTTCCGGCGGCGCCGACCTCTTGAAAGTGGGAACTCGCGAAGTGAACTCGCGTGCTTACGTGGCGCGGTTCAACTTCTCCGGATCAGACCAGCAAAAGAAGGTTGGCATGTTGTCAGGCGGTGAGCGCAACCGTGTGCACCTGGCGAAGATGTTGAAAGAGGGCGCCAATGTTCTGCTGCTTGACGAGCCGACAAACGATTTGGACGTCAACACGCTGCGAGCGTTGGAAGAAGCGCTGGAAAACTTCGCCGGCTGTGCGGTGGTGATCTCCCACGACCGTTGGTTTCTCGATCGCATCGCCACACACATCCTTGCTTTTGAAGGTGACAGCAAGGTGGTTTGGTTCGAAGGCAACTATTCGGAATATGAAGCGGACCGGAAGGAGCGGCTGGGCGCCGCCGCTGAGCAGCCACATCGCATTAAGTACCGGCAGCTGACCAGAGGGTGATTACCCACGCAGATCCAACAGGTGTACGACTAGGAGACTGTCGTCGATGGGGCTCAGACAGTTCCGCGGCCACGCGAAGCGATTTCATTAGCACCGCGCTTCAGCCCGGTGATCAGAACGTGAGATTACATGGTGAACGGTTTCAACGGTTTTCGATGACCTCGCGCCTGAGAAACCGTTGGAAACGGTTCCAAGACTTCGAGACGTCTTTAGTCACCGGGCTGAAGCCGCGGTGCTAATGAGATCGCTCCGCGTGGTTCGCCTTCTTCTGTTGGGACCAGACCTTACTCCATTTCGTGCAAAGCATCTCACACGCATTCGCACATCGGTTATCCTTCCATTGCAACCTTCCTGCAACCTTTCAACACATTCGCTAATTCGATGAATAATTGGACTTGCCGACCGCATTCCTGAGCGGTGACGTTGGCACAGTCGTTGCTCAATAGCTGACGGCGCGTCGGAATGAAGTAGCAGCACGCGCTTACAAATTTGACCGTTGCGAGAGGGCTCTCCAGCGATGATTGAGGATGACCCTCTTAAGGTAGGTTTAAGGTGCGCAGGTTGGAAAACAAATCGAGAGTGCGGAGGCTGAAGTTGCGAAGATTGAAACAGCGGAGGCAGGAAATGAAAATGGGTATTAGCAAGCGATTAGCAAAGGCTCTTGCCAGCGTCGCGATTGCACTTGCGCTGATGGCTTCAATGCTTATTCCAGCAACTGCGCAAACACGGCGAAGGCCGGCGTTACGTCGTCGCGCGCCTATTCGTAAGGTTGTCAAACCCGTAGTTCCGGAAGTGGTCTACTACAACATCAACTCCGGCCAGGTCATTAACGTGCGCATGAACGAGACGATTACTTCCGAAACCGCGCGCGTGGGCCAGCAATTTACAACAACCGTCATGCTTCCGGTTTACGCAAGTGGGATCGAAATCATACCGGCGGGTAGTCAAGTTGTCGGTCGCGTAAGCACTGTCACTCGCGCGCAGCGTAAGAGTAAAGCAGGCACGATCGGGGTTCATTTTGTTTCACTGCGATTACCGACAGGTATCACGCGCGCCATCAATGGTGACCTGGTTGATCTCATGGTCGACGAGGCTAACTCTGACAACGAAGGCGAAGTTGAGGGTCGGTCGGCCACCAAGCGCAACGCAGTCTTTATCGGCGGTGGCGCAGCGACTGGCGCATTGATTGGAGCGATCGCCGGCGGTGGTAAAGGCGCAGGCATCGGCGCCGGTGTAGGCGCGGGCCTAGGGGTCGCGGGCGCGTTCTTCTCCAAAGGACACGAAGCAGTAGTCAAGTCAGGTACTGAGTTTGGCGTAATTCTGAATCAGACGCTGTCACTGCCGGCGGCAAATGTAAGGTAGTTCTTTTCACTGTCGCCGACTGTTTGGTTTACGTCGTAAGCCGGCAGATTGAGTGACGATCGCAAACTAGCAGTTTGCGTTACGAGGATCGGCGGCCCTCGCGGTTGTCCGATACGGAGGGAACCCGTAAGCGAAGGGGAGAGCGCGAGCGGGTTCCCAACAATTTGTCTGTACAACATTGGTCGTCCCGGTAATAACGTAAGTAGACGACCTAAAAGAGACCCGTCGCGAAGGGGAGAGCGCGACGGGTTTTCTTTTTGTAGGACAGGCATTCCTGCCTGTCCGCCTCTGGCAGCTTCCGTTAGGCTTTAGACACAATGCCCAGTGAAACGATTCGCTGAGATAGCAACAAGCTTTCCGAACCGCAATAAGCTTCCATTCAAAGTCAGACAGACAGGAATGTCTGTCCTACTTCGCTGAAGCGTCGCGACTCCTCATTTCAGTTATGCGGTTGTAATTAGGATTGAGGTAGACGACTCGGCCGCCAACTATTGTCGCCACGGCGGCGCCCGTCATTGACCTGCCATGAAACGGCGTGTTCCGACTCCGGGATTTGGAAGCACCAATGTCAAACACCCATTCGCAGGTGGGATCGAGAATCGTGATGTCTGCATGTGCGTTTTCCGCCAGAGTCCCACGATCCTTCAAACCAAAAATCCGCGCTGGATTGGTTGAGCACAACGCTACCAGTCGTTCTAAATCGATGACGCCTCGGTGTACAAGATCGAAGGCCAGTCCCACCGCCGTTTCCAATCCAGTGATACCGAACGGCGCGCGATCAAATTCGAGAGTTTTTTCATCCAGGTGATGGGGAGCATGATCGGTAGCAATCGCATCGATCGTCCCATCACTTAAGCCTTCCAGGAGCGCATCCACGTGATCCTGACTGCGCAATGGCGGACTCATCTTGGTGTTCGTATCGTAGTCTGCAACGCTTTCGTCCGTCAGCGTCCAATGATGAGGCGCAACTTCACAGCTAACCGGAAGTCCCATCTCTTTGGCGCGGCGAACGGCCTCAATCGCGCCTCGAGTGGAAACGTGCGCGATGTGGACCGAGCCGCCGGTGAGCTTTGCCAGCACGCAGTCGCGAATCACATGCACATCTTCAGCAGCAGCAGGCATACCTTTCAGCCCAAGGATTAGCGACCAGCGGCCTTCGTGCATGACCCCGCCGGCAGTCAAAGATGCGTCCTGACAATGATCCACGACGGTCAGGTTGAATCCCCGCGCATATTCCATAGCCCGGCGCATCATTCCAGCATTGGGCACGGGACGGCCGTCGTCAGACACGGCGACGATGCCGGCGTTCTTCATCTCGCCCATCTCCGCAAGCTCAGTACCCTTTGAGCCCTTTGTCAGCGCTCCGATTGGAAAAACATTTGCGAGCTGGGCCCGCTCGGCCTGTTCGATGATGAATCGGGTTACGGCCGGACTGTCGTTGACCGGATCCGTATTCGGCATGGCGCAGATGGTGGTCCAGCCGCCGGCAACTGCCGCTGAAGCTCCTGAAGCAATTGTTTCTTTGTATTCAGCTCCGGGTTCACGAAGATGCGTATGAAGATCTATGAAACCCGGCGCCACGACGAGACCGGTTGCATCCAGGAACTCGACGTCGCGCGGCGCTTCCTGACCACGCTCGAGAACCGAAACGACACGACCATCTTCGATCAGCAAGTCTCGGCCGGTATTAATTCCCTGTGAAGGATCAACTATGTAACCGTTTGCGATTAGCAGTTTCATCTTTGTGAAGCAAACTGTTGGTCTTGCTGGTCTACTTGCCTTAGAAGCTAGAACTTCAGAGTTCAACCTTAGGTTGCGGCTTCGACACGAACGACGCAGCTAAAGCTTGAACTCTAAACTTCATGTCTCTATTCAGTGTCCCTTCTCTTCTCCGTCAGTCCGCGATCCGCCGGCGAGTAAATAAAGGACCGCCATCCGCACGGCGACTCCATTCGCCACTTGATCGAGGATCAGCGAGCGACTACCGTCAGCGATTTCGGAAGCGATTTCGACGCCGCGATTCATCGGCCCTGGATGCATGACGATTGCGTCAGTCGCGGCCGACTCAAGGTGCTTCGATTGCAACCCGTAATGCACTGCATATTCGCGCATCGAAGGAAAGAAAGCAGTGTCCTGTCGCTCGCGTTGAATACGAAGAATCATCACTACGTCCGCACCTTCAATGGCATCTTGCATTCGCTTTTCCACCCGCAGGCCTTTATCCACAAGTCCTTCAAGTTCCTCAGGCACCAGCGTCCCGGGTCCGGCAAGACTGACTATCGCACCGAGCTTTGTCAGCAGATGAACATTCGAACGCGCGACCCGCGAGTGAAGGATGTCGCCGATAATCGCCACTTTGAGTCCTTCAATTCGGCCTTTGTATTCTCGAATGGTTAATGCGTCGAGCAATGCTTGCGTGGGATGTTCATGTGAGCCGTCGCCGGCATTAACAATGGGCGACTGGCACATTCTCGCGAGTTGCTGCGGTGCCCCGGCCATCGAATGGCGAACCACGATGCAATCAGGCGACATGGCCTCGAGATTTCGAGCCGTGTCTAAAAGCGTCTCACCTTTGCTGACGCTGGAACTTGAAACGCTGATGTTGACTGCGTCAGCGGAAAGGCGCTTAGCTGCAATTTCGAAGGAAGTGCGCGTGCGGGTGGAAGGCTCAAAGAATAGGTTGATGACAGTGCGTCCCCGAAGCGCGGGCACCTTCTTAATTTCACGACGAGAGACATCGCGAAACGTTTCGGCCGTATCGAGCAGATGAGTAATCTCACCAGCGTCAAGTTCACGAATTCCCAAAAGATGTTTGCGGTTGAAGGTACTCATGATCCGTCGCAGGGAAAACAGCAAACAGCAGTCAGTAGACAGCCGGACGAAAACATGGTCCGGGGTTTTCAGTACGCAACGATGTAATCAATGAACCTGCTTTGCTCTTTGCTCTTTGCTCTTTGCTCTTTGCTCTTTATAAAAAAAGCGGCCATCGCTGGCCGCTGTATCTCATCCTGTTTCACCAGGTGGTCGTTCAACGATTACCACACCTTCTTCTTCGTCAAATTCCTGTAGCATCACCTTGATAATCTCACTCTTCTTCGTCGGCACCAACTTGCCAATGTAATCAGCCTGAATCGGCAGTTCACGATGTTCCTTGCCGCGATCGATCAGGACCGCAAGCTGAACTCGGCGCGGGCGGCCAAAGTCGATCAACTGATCCAGCGCCGCACGGATCGTTCGGCCCGTATAGAGCACGTCGTCTATTAGCACGATGTTGCGGTTTTCGATATCACCCGGAAGGTCTGTGCGGTTAACGATGGGCTTGGCGCCTACGGTGGAAAGGTCGTCGCGATAAAGCGTGATGTCAACTATCCCAACGGGAGGCCGATCCCCCTCGAGGTCAGCGATCTTGTCGGCCATACGTTCCGCCAGCGGCACCCCGCGTCGGCGAATGCCAACCAAATAGAGGTCCCCGGCGCCGTGATTTTCCTCGACAATTTCAGAAGCCAAACGAGCAAGCGCGCGATTAATTCGCGGACTGTCCATGATGCGCGCCTTCTCGATGAAATCCATTTCGCCGGATACTAACAAGAACGAGCAAACAGTGACAAGTCAGTGATTGGCTATTGCGTTAATAGGCGTTCAGAGTACAACCTTCAGGTTGCCTCTTCGCGACCACACTCTCAAAGCTCTAAGATGCATCTGGCAGAGCCGCAAGCTAAAGCTTGTAGCTTGTACTCTATACGCCTGCTACCTGTGAGTTTCGTGGATCGTTTGCTTGCCTTTTCAGTTAGAATCGAATTCGCTCGCGTCACTTCCCATAAGTTGCCGACTCCTGATGCTTTATCGCTCATTGTTGCGCCCCATTCTCTTC
The DNA here is from genome assembly GCA_035630655.1 of Pyrinomonadaceae bacterium. Classification (GTDB taxonomy): domain Bacteria; phylum Acidobacteriota; class Blastocatellia; order Pyrinomonadales; family Pyrinomonadaceae; genus PSRF01. The sequence goes on along the minus strand of DASQKG010000184.1, from coordinate 4,409 downwards.
CGCCTGCCTGCCGAGACGGCCCATGACCTCGCGCTCCGTTCGCTTGCGGTTGCTCCTGAGTTAACAAAACGGTTGACAGGTCAACGGTATACCAGGAGCCCTTTTGGCAAACTGCGTCGATTTGGATTGACGTTTACAAACCCGGTTGGCCTGGCGGCAGGATTTGATAAAGATGGAATTGCACTGGAAGCGCTGGCCGGGCTGGGTTTCGGTTTCATCGAGGCCGGGACCGTCACATATCACCCGCAACCAGGAAATGAAAAACCACGCTTGTTTCGTCTGCCGATGGACCAGGCGCTGATCAACCGCGCGGGGTTCAATAATCATGGCGCGAAAGCGTTTGCCAAGCGAGTTGCGGACAGCAAACCCGACTGCGTGCTCGGAGTCAGCATTGGAAAAAGTAAGAAGGTTGAATTGGAAGAAGCAGTCGAAGACTACCTGAAGAGTTTTGAGATTGTTTATCCAGTCGCCGATTACATCGCAGTGAATGTTAGTTCGCCGAATACACCACGATTACGGGAGTTGCAACACGCTTCACATCTCAATGAACTGTTGAGCGCGTTACAGAAACGAAATAAGCAGTTAGCGGACAAGTCGGGCTGTAAAGCGATACCGCTTTTAGTAAAGCTTTCTCCCGATCTCAGCGACCAGGAACTGCGACAAATTGTTAGCGTGGTCCAGGACAATGAAGTCGCTGGCTTGATCGCTACAAATACGACCACCACACGAACAGGGCTCAAGACTGACCCGGAAAGAATCAAAGCTATTGGTGAAGGGGGACTGAGTGGGGCGCCCCTGAAACGCCGATCGCAGAATGTGGTTGCCAAACTTCACGGGCTTTCAGGCGGTGCGATTCCAATAATCGGGGTTGGCGGGATATTTACCGCGGAAGACGCTTGGGAGATGATTAGCGCCGGTGCCAGCCTAGTTCAAATTTATACGGGCTTTATTTATGAAGGACCATCTGTGGTCCGGGAAATCAACGAGGGCCTGCGTAGAATAGTCTCGCGCGAGGGTTTTGTTTCTCTGGATGAGGCTGTAGGCTGTCGGTCGAAACAACTTGCTGATGACTAGTCGAAAAAACGATGACCGCAACAAACTGATAGTTGCTCTCGATGTTGAGAGCGCAGCCGAGGCGCGTCGGCTGGTTAATACTCTCAGCGGTGTAGTCGGCATGTTCAAGATTGGGTCGCAGCTCTTCACAGCGGCAGGTCCCGAGTTGGTTCGCGAGATTGTCAACTCCGGTGAGCGAGTCTTTCTGGATCTCAAATTTCATGACATACCAAACACTGTCGCGGCGGCGGGCGTGGAAGCTGCACGTTTAGGTGTCTCCATCTTCAACGTGCATGCAGCCGGTGGAAGCGAAATGATGCGACGAACGGTTGCTGCAGTCGCAGAGGCTGTCGATCGTGAAAGTCTGCCGCGTCCCGCAATCATCGCCGTCACAGTGTTGACCAGCTCAAACTCCAACACACTCCGTAAGGTCGGTTTTATTGCGGAGGTCCATGACGTCGTTCGCAGGCTGGCTTTACTTGCCGAAGCATCCGGCATCGATGGCGTGGTTGCATCTCCACTCGAACTCGGCATCGTGCGGACCACGGTGAAGAACGCGGGGTTTATCATCGTTACTCCCGGAGTAAGACCGGCAGGATCTGCGCTTGGCGATCAGAAGAGAGTGACCACGCCTCGCCAGGCGATTCTGGCAGGGGCAGACTATTTGGTGGTGGGCCGCCCTATTCTGCAGTCCCCCGATCCTGTGCGAGCGGCGCAGGGAATTATTGATGAGATGGAGATTGAGGCGGCCAAGGGTGTTTAGTGAAGTGAAGGAACCTCCGTCTCCAATAAGCGTGTAAATTCCTGTATCACGACATACGGCTCGATTGGTCCACATCCCGCCGGCGTTGGTGGAGTGTGCAAGGCCTAAGACTCGCTTTTGCTACAATGTGCTTTATTACGTGGAAAATGCCTTCGGATGGTCTGCGCTTTTTGCTCTGATCGCATTTTGAATTATGATTCAAAGGTGACTTCAAGGTTGAAACTCGCGACTGCTGGGCATTTTGTAATCGTTGCACTGTTACTCGGAGCGTTAGCTTCAGTTTCAAACGCTCAAAGCTCCACTTATCAGCCCTTTTCTCCAGCGCCGTACAAAATCGGCGAACGGCTCACGTACAACGTTTCCTTTTCAAGCTTTGTTAGCGCCGCTCATGTCGAAATGCTGGTTGCTGGGCGTGGCACCTTTCAAGGACGCGAAGGAATTCAGTTAAAGGGACATGTAGAAACGATCGGCACAGTTAATGCGGCACTCTATGCCATTAACAACGACCATATAACTTACGTCGATCCCGCTACAGGTCTGCCGTATCACGCTCAACAGATCATACGTGTGGCTTCGCGGACGGCTGAGACGTCGGCTGAATTCAACCAACCCGCGGGAACCGCAGCACTTCCTGACAAACGTACAGTCTCGTTTCCCGGCACCTACGATCTACTTTCCGCAATCTATCGTGTGAGAGCGTTACCGCTTCAAGAGGGGGCCAGTTACAGCCTGTCTGTGCGCGGCGAGAACATAACGTATGAAATTGAGGTGAAAGTCAGCGGACGCCTGGTTATCAAAACGAATGTGGGATCGTTTGACACGATCAGCACTCAGGTTAAGGTAAAGAACGATTCGCGGGCTGATGGATACCGGATCAGAGTCTACTTTAGCGACGACCAAAGGCATGTGCCTGTTTTGCTGACAGCCAGGCATTCAATAGGCGAGATTCGCGCAGAGCTCGCAGGCTCCGAGTTTATCCAAACTCCGACGCTTCCGCCTGGGGCTACACCCACTCCCGGGATCGTTAATCCTGCACAACCTAGCCGGCCCGTATCGCCTGGCGGCGATGGGGTCCTGGACGGATTGCCTTTTCGCGTCGGTGAGCAATTGAACTATCAGGCCTTTCTGCCCAACATCGCGCAGGCTGTTGGGCAAGCCACCTTCCAGGTGCGAGCGCGCGCGAAATATTTTGATCGCGATGGATTGTTCCTTACGCTGGGCGCTCAAACGACCAATGCTTTGCAACATCTCTTCTTCGCGACTGACGTGATCAATTCCTATGTCGATCCCAAGACACTGCTTCCCTTCCAGACTGAATTAAATCTGGTTGAAGGCCGCTCACGATCAAATACGAAGCTGAAAATAAACCAGGATTACGGCACAGCAACTACCGAGAAGGGCGCTCGAATTGAGATCCCGGTGGGAACACACGACTACCTGTCTTTTTTTTATGCCTTACGCACGTTTAATCTTGCGCCGGGGCGGCGAAGTGCGGTTTCAATCCTGGTGAACAACAGGCCCAAAACTCTCTTCTTCGAAGTTTTGAATCGCGAACCGCTCCAACTCGGTTCGCAAAATATTCCAGCAATTAAGATCAACCTCACCACGGATGATCCGCAGCCTGACAAGTATCAGTTAAGGATTTGGATCAGTGAGGACCGCAGACGATTGCCACTGCGCATCACTGCAGTGACGAAACTTGGCGCGCTTCGTGCCGACCTGGCGATCATCCCACTTATCAATCAATAACACAGGTAGGCCTCGCTGGCATTCGCGTTCGCAGCGTGACTAAAGAAATGCCAGGCTGAACTGTAGGCGTGCCCCTCCGTGGGTACCCCATCGATTTGTCACAAGGCAGACGCAGCACGGGGTGCCCACGAAGTGGCACCCCTACAACTTAGGCTATTGAAATTGAAAACTGTTTTCAATTAGACTATACTGCGTTTGGCTGGTTTTCCGTGAGCTTGGGAAAACGCGAAGTCGATTTCAAGTCTACGAAAGTTGTTCTCATGCTTAATTCTTTCATTATAGTCTTGCGCGAAGGATTCGAATCGTTCCTGCTGGTAGCAGTAATTCTCTCTTATTTGCATAAGTCCGGACAAAAATGGCTTACCTCTGCCGTCTATGTGGCCTTAGGGCTGGGGCTAACTGCCAGCGCCGCGCTTGGCTATGTTTTGGCAAAAGGGATCGACGATTCACGTCTGGTGCAAATCTTTGGTGAAGGACTCGGCGGGTCAATCAGTCAGTTTCTGGGGAATGAGGCGTTGCGCGAAGGCGTTCTGGGCCTCATCGCCATGGTAATGGTTGGCACACTCGTAGTTCACATGTGGCGCACCGGACCGAAACTGCGTGAGCGTATGCATCAACGATTGGGGCAGGTATCGTCGAAAACTTCGCGCGTTGCGGCGCTGGTTGGAGTTTTCCTTTTTACCTTCCTCATGATCACGCGCGAGGGAATGGAGACAGCGCTAATGCTGTTGCAGGTTCGCGATTCACAACTCGTTACCGGGGCATTGATGGGCCTCGGGGCGGCCGTATTGTTTGCCCTGGGTTGGGCCCGCTTCGGTCATCTAATTAACGTAAGAAGATTTTT
>DASQKG010000183.1:0-9659 GCA_035630655.1 Pyrinomonadaceae bacterium | reverse complement strand
CCACCGGCGCTGGCAACGGCGACCTTGAGAAAGTTTCTCCGCGAAACGGCCATGAGCTTGTTCCTCCTCTGCAACTTCCGGGAAAGCTTAGCCTCCACGTAGTTGTCTTTCGGTTATAAGCCATCAGGAATGAGTCGAAGCTAAATTGTTTGGGTATCCTCGGGGGCACGTATTGGTTCACTCTTTAATGTACGTAAATAAGGACGTTACCAATACGTGCTATGCCATATTATGATCTGGCTCAGTTTTGGCTGTCAATAATTCTGAACGGCATCAATAAAATAAGGTTTCAATCTGATGTCAGGACACTTTTGAAAAAAAGGCTTTGGTTTTCGCCGCGTGAGCGGCGGCTGACTTTGGCCCGGCCGTTTCAACGCCGGGAAGCGGCGCCCGAATTGTTCCCGTCGCGTAGCGACGGTTGAAATTCGAGATATCAGCGGGCCTTTCAAGCGTCACTACGTGACGCGAAACGCTTTGGCCAGCTTACCCAGCGCTAAAGGTTACTGCTGGCGAACCCTTACAGCCGGGCCCTAGTAGCTCTTGAAGGAGAGATGTGGCGCCGACCCGATTTAGGGGTGCCCCAACATAGATGGCGATGGCGGTTCATGCCGCCTTTTGTCGCCATCCTTGCCTTGTTGTTTTCTCGAGACCCAGGACTTTTTTCATCCTCACGACACGCTTGCGCTGTGGCCTGTCTCCCTGTTCCCAGGCGATGGCGCGCTTCAAATTCATGGCGCTTGCGATCCGTAGATGATGCGCGCGCGTCTTTGCTCGTCCGCGATAAGGCGTGCGTCGTCCACCATGGCCGCGAACGAGAGTCGATAAGCTCGCTTCGATGCCGGATCGTCGCCGATACTTGTTCTTGAATTCTTTGCTGTGCTGCTCAGCGCGCCGCTCGACGATCGTTGGGTATGACGGCGACAGCTTCACTATCCGCCCACGCTGTTGCTCGACCAAGCTCGGCAAGGCGAGCCGACAAGCAAGACACCTCTGCTTCTCCCAGTAAATGAGCCATGCCTCTTGGCCCGTCTCGCTTGGCCCCCGGTCGCGTCTGAGCGCCTTCACCCAACGCAGAGATGGCGCACCCTGTGGGCAGATTGCTCTCTGCTGCTGAAAATCGAACTGGAAATGCTCCAGCCCCAGACAAGTCTTGATGACTTCGGCATTCCCATCTTGGGAGCTTGGATTGAATTGACTCTGGCTTGCCTCCTCCTCGCCTTTCGGCAATCCCTCTACTGAGGCTGCCTCCTTCAAGGCTTGACTGTTGGGCGCTCCCTGGATCGGTCCGATCAACTCCACGCCTCGCTGGCGGCTTTCCTCGATCGTCTTGCTATCGACATAGCCCTTGTCGGCCAAATGTCCTTCCGGCAGTATCTCTCGCTCCTTGAGTCTCTGATGGATGCCGGCTAATGCTCTCCCGTCATACTCCTGCCCTCCGACAACCTCCACATCAGTGATCAGCGCAGGCGCATCTTCCTCGGCTGTTTCGGTCAGATGCAGCTTGTAGCCCCTGCTCCCTTCCCCCCGCTTCTCGCTGTAGCGCGCCTCCTCGTCGTGCGGTGTGACGATCATCTCCCGATCCACTCCATCCGCACGCCGACTCTCTTTCGTGCTCACCTCAATTTCTCTCGCCCCACTCTTGGCCTCCACCCACCGATACTGCTGCCCCCACACCTTCTCCAGCCTCTTGACCTCTTCCATGGTTCGCAACTGAGGGAAGCTTCCTAATTGTTCCAGCAGCCAAAAGCCGTCCTTTCCCGTTTGCTTCAACATCCTCTCGGTTTCAGCTTTCCCTTGCGACCCCTTCTCTTTAACCAGTCGCTCGCTCTCGATCCACTCCCCATAAGTCTCAAACCAATCACTTTGCACATGCTCCCTGACCCACCCAGCATCAGCTTTGACCAAGCTGTTCAACGCCAGACGCAGGGTTTCCATGACCAGTTCCAGCCGATTCAAATCCCGCACCGCTGCCAGAATCTGCAATGAATCGGTCCGCTGCATTCCTCGTCCTTTGAGCAAGCCCTGCTCCTTGAACTTCTCCAACAAGGCATCGAAGAACTTCCGCTCAGCTTTGCCTTCGAGGAGGCGCTGGCGAAACTCGCACAAGACACTGGCGTCGAAGCCAGGATCACTCAGCGACAAATGCAGCGCGTATTTCCAATCGATCCGCGTCCGCACCATCTGCCGCGCCGCGCGATCACTCAAGTGTTCCATCGCTTGCAGCACTGTCGCCAGGCTTAATCGCGCAGGGCTGTAGGCCGGCTGCCCAGTCTTTGAATACAATGCCGCGAACTCTTCGTCTTTGACTAACTCGGCATACTGCTCACCGATAATTCGATAGAGATCGTCTTCGGCCAGCAATTCTTGACCAATTGACCGCGTATCTTCTGGAATCGCCCCGAGCGGTTTGGCTTTTAGACTCATCTCCGATGTCAACTCTCCTGGCAATTTATTAACTTCACTCTTCAACCTATACTACTCCTCTGAGTTCGCCAGCAGTAACCTAAAGCACTGGGCTAAAGTCAGCCGCCGCTCACGCGGCAAAGAATGACGTCTCTCCCAAAAGCAAAAGTGTCCCGACATCAGAGGTGAGCCACATAATAATGACCGTGTCCCTTCGGGAGCCGAGCTTGATCCCTGATTTCTAGCGATCAAGCTCGGCTCCCGAAAGAACACAATCGAAACTTCGTCTACATTGGCCGCTGGTTTCCGTCTTCCCAATTTTGTTCCAACTGCGGTCATCGCAATCAAGAGCTTTCGCTTTCAGATCGTTTTTGGACTTGTCCGGCTTGTGGAGTTCGCCATGACCGAGATCATAATGCGGCCAAAAACGTCAGAGACGAAGGAATTAGAATACTCGTCGCGGTAGGGCATACCGAGACGTGAAATGCTTGTGGAGCGAATGTAAGACCTGCCACGGCAGGCCGTTCGCGGTGAAGCAAGAATCCCGCCGCTTCTAGCGCTGGGAGTGTCAAGGCGTCCATCCTCCTCGCGGTATCGTTAGGGTACATGCCCCACAACTAAAGCTCAGGCCAAAAGCAACCATCAATCCCTCGCCTTCCCTGCGAGGCACTGGATCAGCGAGCATGAGCGGGATTGAACATCCTATGGCGTTTCCGTACTCGCGCAGGATATTGTAAGAGGACGCCACACTCGGGCTGTCGGGAGAAACGCGAAACTGTTCGCATAAACCATCGAGTATCCTCGAGCTCCCGGTGTGCATCAGCAACATTGTGGCGTCCTTGGGATCTCTGAGTTTGCAATCCTCCTTCTTGAGCAACTGCTCCACTGTGTGGGTGGCGTAGAACCACCCCCGCTGCTTGACTTCTGGGCCGAGAGTATATTTTCTTCGTCCGTAAACGACCGGAATGTCGGAGCCTCCATCGGGTACCGTACCGATCTCGGCGTCTTCGGGTATCTCGTTAGTCAAGTGTGTGATGGGACCGAACTTTGGTCCCTTCCCATCGGCGCTCAAGATCATCGCTACGGATGCGTCACCAAAGAGAAAATTATGCATCACATTGACGGTAGATTGTCTTTCTTCGGGAGACACTTCGTTGAAGTGCGCATATTTCCCGGGTAAAGGCGGCGAAAGCGGCGTGATAGCATCCATGAAACAGACGAGAACGCGGTTGTCTGGATAACAGGTCAAAAACCATCGGGCCGTGTCCACCGCTTTCGATATCGCGGAACAACCCATGTAAGCGATGTTCAGACTCATGATGTCCCGGCGAAGCTCCGGCATTTGAGCGAACATGTCGCCAACCAGACTGGGGATCAATCGGGACGGGCTGGAGGTGACTCCCAGGACCAGGCCGATTTCGTGTGGACGCACGTTCGCTTTCTCGATACATCTCCGAGCTGTCTGGACAGCAAGCGCACTTCCCGAGATTGCAAGCTCCGGCTCTGCCCCTTCGAAGAGCACCGATGGATAGTTCGCAAGCAGAGAATGCCGCTTGTTCACCCCTAGCCTGCCTAACATGTCACGAAGCTTGTCTGAGAGATGATCCCCGGCGGCTTCGAGCAGTTCGTCGGTCGTCCAGCACGGTTTTGGAAGTTCAGCCGCGATTGAATATATGGTCGGGAGAACGGTATTGATCTGTTTCATGAGACCTCCTAAGTCTTAAAGATTGACGGTCGATGGGTGTGAGAGCGAAGCAGGCGTTATGCGATCACTGAGAGCCTGTTGAGTCAGCAGGCCAACGACAACTCGATCATTGTCAGCGTCATAAAAAGCCATTGTGGTACGCTGGGCCATTGCCGGATCCGCGATCGGGAAGTCAGCGCGGAAGAAGTACCCACGGCTTTCAGGGCGGGCCAAAGCACTCAGCGCGTGCGCCTCAGCAAGGATTAGGATTTGGAAGCAGCCCCTGCGTTCAAGAGGCAGGCGTTGGCGAGTCGTACGGCACCACTCGACAAATTCCTCCGCGCCTGACTTCGAGAAGCGGTGATCCCGAAATCCTTTTAACCGCTGACGAATCTCCGTGAGCAAGGATGCCTGTAATCTTGCCGGGACGGGCATCATCGGAAAATCCGCCACGGAGTTTCCACCGGAATGCTCGCTCAACACATCGAGTAGCATACCTGCGGTAGCAAGATAACAGGCCCAGGGCCTCCCGACTGTGTAATTGACAGCCAGATCATGCCTTGCCTCACCCGTCACATAAACGTTGACCAGATTAGTGGCGCTGCGATTGTGTGCGATACCTCCCATCGAAAATCCGCAGATAGGGCCGAGGGAAAAGGAGGTGTTCGCGCCTTCAATGAAGTGCGGTACGTCTATGTTGTGAGTCCAATAACGCTGAAAGATCTCCAGATCACGCCTTTCCTCTGGATACTCGGCATAGGCGCGCTCGAGCCATAGAGCTCGACTTCCAGCGCGGTACATACGTGCGCCCTCTAAGTCCGGCGGATAGAGCACTCTGCCATTCGAGATATCCCCAAAAGCAAATCTGTAGAAGAACTCGAGGTTCGAAAGCATGCCGCCGCATTCAGCGAACATGCCAAGCAATGCTCCGGCATTAGGTGTCGCTGCATCCGGCAGCAAACCGGAAAAGCCACCGGCGGCGATGATCAGCGCGTTACACCGCAGTTTGTGGGGCGCCCCGTGCCGCTCGTACTGAAGCCCGTTGCAAATGCCATCCGTCACCGCTAGGTGTGTCACCCGTCCATCTATGACACTCCCACCTAACGCAACGAACCGATCGAGTATGAGAGAGACGACTTCACCGCCAACGCCGAGACGGGGAAATGGAATAGAACTTTTTGGAATTACAATCGGTCCGAGCGGCATGAACTCGACAAGCCGGGAGAGCTCATCAAATTCCTGGCGCAGATAGCGCCGTACCATGGACTGAAGCTCCGGGTGTTGCGTCCCTGTTTCATCTGCGAGCAACGAGGATAGATCGTCACCGCCGTCGAGAAGTCGCCCGTTTATTACAGCAGCAGCTCCCTCTGACACCTTGGGCGTGTCCGGGTCTGTGTTGGATTGAATGATTACTGTTTCGACACCGCGTTGCGCGAGTCTGTATCCTAGCCAGGAGCCGGCGATTCCGCCTCCAATGATTGCAATGTTTGTACTCGTATATTCCATCGTCGCTGTCTCCTTACAGGTCCCAGTTCACTGCAACGTTTCCCCCTGTTCGAGCGAGCTCAACCATACGAGCAAGGTCGTCGACCAGTACTCGATCTTCAACGACAGACTGCATTTGTTCGCGTATTGCGGCATACAGATGTTGGGAGTCAGTTGAGAGGCGCTCCTTGCACTCAAGGAGATCTGTAGCCTGGGCCAGTGTGATCATTTCAATTGCCAGCACGATGTAGGCGTTTTCGATCACTTTCATCGTCATCAACGCGGAATCGGTTCCCATGCTGACAACGTCCTGATTGTCGGCATTCGTCGAGATAGAGTGGACGCGATGAGGGAATGCAAGCGTTTGACTCTGAGCCGCAGTCGATGTCGCGACAAACTGCAACCCTTGCAGAGCTAATGTAAGACCTGGTTTGTTTCTATTTAAGAACGGGGGAAACCGCTCGTTCACTTTCTTGTTCAAGAAGAAGTTAATGCGCCGTTCCGTGAGCATCATCAATTTGGCGAGATTCGCCCGCAGCTGATCGGATACCATGGCGATATACTCACCGTGGAAGTGGCCGCCATGCCAGAATTGTTCGTGTTCTGCGTCGACGATGGGGTTATCCGTGACCGAATTGATCTCAGTCTCGACGACGCTGCGAGCTTGCGCGAGCGCATCCAACATCGGCCCCAATATCTGTGGAATGCAGCGGAACGAGTAAATGTCTTGGACATGCTCGTGTATCAAATGTGTTTCTTCCGTGATGCGATGCCTGGCCTGAAACTCGTTGCGTTGTTTCATCATCCTGGAATTCGCCAGGAGTCCTCGCAGAGCGCGTGCTACAGCAATCTGTCCGGCATGCGGCCGAAATTCATGGAATCGTTGGGCAATGCAATCATCAAAACCGCCGACGATCTCCAGGGCCCAGGCTCCAGTCCGAGTTGCCAATGAGAGGAGGCGATCGACATCAGCGCATATGAGGGCAGCAATGCCGGACATGAATGCGGTCCCATTAATGAGAGACAATCCCTCTTTCGGCTTCAGCGAATACGGTGTCAGGCGAGCCCGGGACAAGGCCTGACTCGCCGCCACGTGTTCGCCTTGGAACCAGACGCGGCCTTTGCCAATGAGACCAAGCGCAATATGAGCTAACTGTACGAGATCTCCGCTGGTCCCGACTGCGCCATGTTCAGGCACGACTGGAATAATGCGATTGTTGATGGCGGCTCGCACGTGTTCGAGAAGTGCAAACGATACACCCGACTGCCCTTTGACCAACGTGTTCAGACGCACAAGCATTGCGGCAAGTACGAATGAATGGGGAACCGGTTGCCCCATACCCACGGCGTGACTGTGGACGAGATTGTATTGCAGCTCTGTAAGATTTTCTTTGCCAATCAGGTGGGAGGCCATCGGACCAAACCCGGTATTCACACCATAGATGACTTTTGACTCTAGGCACTCGTCCAAAAACCTACGGGATAGTGTGGCGTTCACCTCCACACGCTCGTCAAATTCGACTCTTGCCTCCTGGTCGCATGTGAGAGCAGAGACCTGAGCGACAGTCAGGTTGTCTCCCGTGAGAACGATGTTTGACATCTGAGGTGGACCCCCGTATGTTGAACAATTTTTGGCTGCTCCTAAGGTGTGAGAGCCTGTCAGATTTTCTGTGTAAACGGAATTCATAACGATCAAGCTTTAGTGACGCCTGGCGCTTCCAGCGGTAAACGATCTTCGTAGAGGATCGCAAATTGTTGCAGAGCCGCTTTCCAGTTCTTGATCGGCATCGTCCACTTCCGGCTGATCTGCTCCAGCCCGAGGTAAATCAACCGATAAATGGAATCGTCATTGTGTAATGGCTCGCAGGGAATTCGGGGGAGGAATGCCCTGCCGGACCGGAAAGCATTCCCGTCCCGATAAGTCCTGCGCCCACCACTGCATTTTTTATAAAGTCTCTTCTCCGTATGGTCATGATGAAACTCCCGATTCGTGGTCTAGTTCACTTTAAGCTGCCCAAGGCCTTCCCTTCTCTCTTTCCGTATTTGCCCGGAAGAAAGGCCTTTTTCTGTAATCACCGCGCCGCAGTGCTTGAAGCATTGGCGTCTGACCGACAGCGTATGACAGCGGGCGGTTCAAGAATATTCGGCGTCGAAAAGGACCCTGTTTTCATAACAACAACATTCATAATTTCGCGATAGTTTCTAAGGCCGTCCAGGTACTCGGTGAACTCCTTTCGAGTCAATTTTGGAGCTTGGTTGGCTGCTTCATCGGCGCTTTCGACCGACCCTAGCGTCCAATGATCATAATCACAATTATCGCCTCTAAGCAGCAACACTCGCCCTATAGCCTGCCCTTCATATGCGCCCGCCTGTTCGATTGTGGTTACTGTGAATCCATCTTTCGTTTTTGTTGCCCTGGCCATAATGTTCTCCATGCGTTTAACGTGAAGTTGTGATGTTCGCGGTAGATGACGTCCTGCTTTAGAGCGACGCGGTCGGCGTCTGTGCGCAGATCCCGACCGCCGTTGGCGACAACGAAGTCACAACTTAGTAAATCTTCTTTTCTAGCGAGGTTCTGTTTTTGGCGGCGCCATTGACCGTGACTCACTATACGTATATTCGAGGAAGCAGGAGAGCATCTCGTCAGAGGTCGGCTCACCCCAACGAATAGCTCTGGTCGGATCGGGGTTGTATTTGTTCCTCGATGAATTATCGAAGTAACCCGTAATCTGGACTATGGTCCCTTTCGGAATCACTTTCCTCTCCTTTAACCTATAAATTTCCTGCCATGAGAAATCATATTTTGGCACGTTGAGTAGCACCTCTGTTCTTCCATCCGGGTAGACCGCCTTGACCTCCATCGCCGCCCCTCGTAAATGCATGTGTGGCCTGAGGGCGGATAATTCGACGTCTCGGTCGCCGAACGTCCAGCATGCGGTGCTCTTTTGACGCTCCTGGCCCGGTGGGATCTGAATATATAGGTTGGCCACTATGTCGGTAGACCTGAGTTTGGTGTGAGGCTTTTTGGCGAAGATGAGACCGACGCTCGATCGATCCTTCTGAACGCTGCTGGCGACCTTCGTGTAGTGAATTTGTAAAATGATCTTAGCCCCGGCGGGAATCCGCATAACTGCGTCCTCCTCCCATCGATCGGCGTCACCTCCTGGTACAAACACGGTTAACACCGGCATGAGACGATCACGCGTACGCCCGTCTGGTACCGACCCGCCCCCACCGTTAGGGAGCTGGCAGCCGTCATTGTGGACCGGCGCATCCGCCTTAACTCTATGCAATAGCCCGTCGGAGTAAATAATGGATTCTTCCCCATCCTTAGCGATCACGGCCCCATTCTGACTACCCGCCTGAGGTGGCTGGACGAAGGCCACTATGTGATGAACGATCTTACGATTGCCGGGGCGGGCTTCCGCCGCCAGTAGATAGCGATCTTCCGCGAAGTTTGTCTCGATAGCGAAATAGCGGTATTCGTCGGGGCCGGTCGCATCGAGCGTATATTCCTCCGGCATCGAAAGCACCAGGTCAGGCTTACCAATGCTCCAGCCCTCGACGAAGGTGGGCTGGGGTGGCAGATCGCGAGCGTCGCCCTCCTTCGCCCCCCCATCGACCCAGGCTAAAATCTTGTCGATCTCCTGCTGCGTCAGGCGGCGGTCATTGACAAAATCGCCATGTTGCGGATCCGCATGCCAGGGCGGCATCGTCCGGTCGGCTACTTTCTCTCTGATCGATTTCGCCCAAGGCCGTGCGTCTTTGTAAGATAGTAAAGACATAGGGGCGGCCTCGCTAGCGCGGTGACAGCTGACGCATTTCTTGAAAAAGATCGGAGCGATGTCCTTGGCGAAAGTGACCGTTTCGTTGTTATGGGCGTTACTTGCAGGCCCCATAAGCAATGGCGCCGCCAGCAAAATAGTAACTATAAGCAAACTGATATTTTTCACGATATGGCCTCCTAGAGTGTGTTGTTACCTTTTCTGCTTTATTTGCAGCGATTTGCCTCCGCCCACTGCCTTCCCCGATCGTGATAAGCTTGATGTGTGGAACGAAAGGCTTATCCAACTGATGTCAGTGATGC
>DASQKG010000182.1:0-5481 GCA_035630655.1 Pyrinomonadaceae bacterium | reverse complement strand
TGGATCGTCGAAAGATAGCTTCGACAACTGTTTCTAGTGGTGACGGTCCTGCGTGTTCCTGCTTATTCGGCGCTTTTAGCATCAGCTCTGCGAGAAAGTGGGTTAAGCAGTCAAGAGTATGAACCCATAGCGATGGTATCCATCACCAAAGCGACGCACTCGGACGAACCGATGAGGCCTCTATCGCACTCGAGAAAGCTATTACCAAACACGGCGCACATAAATTACCCTACGATATCTCTTACTATTTTCTTTCCTCCCTCATCTCTCGGAGCGGAAACACTAAAAAGGCATACGACTTGTTATAGAAGGGCTCAAGTCCGGCAACTTTGAAAGAGGGCTGAGGCCTTACCCTTTCAGATAGCCGACTTCGCTTCCAATCAACTTCACAAACAGTTGATTGCTTTGCTAACAGGACTTTAGCCCGGGGAACGAGTTACTTTCCTGAACTGAATTCCATCCCGAACGATTATGCGCTCTGAGAAGAAACCTATCTTGAAGACTATGTCTTGAGGGAGTTATATCGACAAGGAGTTGAGCGATCTTATCCGAGCCTTTGATCGTCCACCCGAAACAAATGATGAGTCAATAGCGGCTTGAAGAACTTGGTCAAGGTGCTTCTGCGCCTGGTGGGCAGAATGTAGATTTCACTCTATGCGCGAACGCCCAGCAAGTTATACTCCAAGAATTTCACTTTATGCCCCAACAATTTCACTTTATGCTCCAATCCACAACCACGTTATTGCCGGTTAGTGGGTTCCAGACCCTTGCTGAATGAACGCTCATTCAGTATTATCTGGGTCGTGGGACATCAAGCCGAGTAGACGTAGGCGGGACGAGAATTCCCGTCTATATCCGTGTGAAAAATAATGCGTATTGAAAAAGCTGCTGTTCTGGGAGCGGGGACGATGGGGGCGCAGATTGCCGCGCACCTCGCGAATGCGAGGGTGCCGACACTGTTGCTGGACATCGCGCCAAGTGAGTTGACCAAAGAGGAAGCGGCGAAAGGGCTGGCTCGCGAAGTTTCAGCGGCGCCTAGCGGCGAATCGAAAGAGGTGCGTAATCGAATTGCGCGCGCTGGTCTTGAGGCAGCGAAAAAAGCAAAGCCGGCGGCCTTCTTCACACCTGAGCTTTCGTCGCTCGTGACGATCGGCAATTTGGACGACGACCTCGGCAAACTCAAAGACTGCGATCTGATCATCGAGGCAGTAGTTGAAAACCTCGACATCAAACGTAGCTTGTACGAACGCGTTGAGAAACACCGGCGACCCGGTTCGATCGTCGGTTCCAACACCAGCGGTATTCCCATCCGACAGTTAGCGGAAGGCCGTTCAGACGATTTCAAGCAACACTTTCTTGGCGTCCACTTTTTCAATCCGCCTCGCTACCTGCATCTCGTCGAAATAATTCGCACTGAATGGACCAAGCCGGAAGTCTCCTGTTTCCTTTATGGCTTTCTTGATCAGCGGCTGGGGAAAGGCGTGGTTCCCGCCAAAGACGTACCAAACTTTATCGCGAACCGCATCGGCACCTATGGCTCGATGATCACAATCAAGACCATGCTGGAAGATGGTTATTCAATCGAAGAGGTCGACAAGATCACTGGTCAGGCGGTGGGCCGGCCCAAGAGCGCGACTTTCCGTACGTTAGATATCGTTGGGCTCGACGTGGGTGGTCACGTCATCAAGAACCTCTACGAAGCCCTTACGGAAGATGAAGAGCGTGACGTTTTCGTCGCGCCTGAGTTTTTGCAGCAGATGATCGGACGCGGAATCCTTGGCAACAAAACCAAGGGCGGTTTCTACCGGCGGCAACCGGGGGAGGGCGGCAGGAAAGAAATCTGGACCATCGACCACGCCACCCTCGAGTATCGTCCCGCTGAGAAGGTGAAACTTCCAGCGCTCGATATGGCAAAGAACATTGAAGACTTACCCGAGCGCATTGGGGCGCTGGTCTGGGGCAAGGATCGTGTCGCCGCGTTTCTTTGGAAGACGATGTCGCGCACGTTTCGTTACACCGCCAACCGGATCCCCGAGATCGCCGACACCATCGTCGACGTGGATCGCGCAATGCGCTGGGGTTATAGCTGGGAGCTGGGCCTTTTTGAAACATGGGACGCGATTGGTGTGGAGAAGTCAGTCGCTCGGATGAAGGAAGAGGGCCAGCCGATTCCTGCAAACGTGCAGAAGCTCCTGGATGCTGGGGCGAAGTCTTTTTACAAAAAACACGACGGGCAGCAATTCTATTTTGACTTTGCCACGGAGCAATATCTGCCATTGGCCGATCAGCCGGGCGTAATCGTGCTGAAGTCGATCAAAGATCGCACGGGCGTCATCAAGAAAAACTCTGGCGCGTCGCTGATCGACATTGGTGACGGGGTTGCAGGTCTCGAGTTTCATTCGAAGATGAATGCTATCGGCGGCGACACTCTGCAGATGTTGAAGCAGTCGCTCGCCGAAGTTGAAAAGAATTTCCTTGGACTCGTGATTGGCAACCAGGGCGCAAACTTCTGTGTGGGCGCCAACATCATGCTGATGCTGATGGAGGCGCAGGAGGAAAACTGGGAAGAGCTCGACATGATGGCGCGGGCGTTCCAGCAATCCACGATGAGCCTGCGTTATTCGCCCAAACCGGTGGTGGTGGCGCCGTTCAACATGGTGTTTGGCGGCGGCTGCGAAGTGGTCCTACACGCGGATAGAGTGCGGGCGGCGGCGGAGACCTACATCGGTCTGGTGGAAGTAGGCGTGGGGATTATCCCTGCGGGCGGCGGCACCAAGGAGTTGCTGCTGCGTACGCTGGACTCGATTCCAAGGAACGTCGGCGACGCGGACCCATTTCCGTTTGTGAAACGCGCGTTTGAAACGATTGCGCTGGCAAAGGTAGCGACGTCAGCGGAGGAAGCGCGCACGCTGGGCTTCCTCGCCGAAGACGATACGATTTCAATGAATGGCGATCGGCTGATTGCCGACGCGAAAAAAGAAGTGCTGGCGCTGGCAGCGAGTGGCTATGTGCAGCCACAGCAACGAACGGACATTCTGGCGCTCGGGAACTCGGCGCTGGCTACTTTGAAGCTTGGCATTCATCAGATGAAACGTGGTGGATATATTTCGGACCATGATGCTTTGATTGGGGAAAAGTTGGCGCGCATACTGACCGGCGGCGACCTCAATCATCAGACACGCGTTTCCGAACAGTATCTTTTGGATCTCGAGCGCGAGGCATTCTTATCCCTTGCTGGAACACGCAAGACACAAGAGCGACTTGCCGCAATGCTTAAAACCGGCAAGCCGCTGAGAAATTAACGGCAGCGGCACTGCCGCATTCCGTGCGGAAAGGCTCTGCCTTTCCGAGTAGCTTTTTTGATTCTTGTGAGGCTATGCCTCAAAAGATTTGACGGAGGCATAGCCTCAATACAAATTGAGAGTTGGCCGGAAAGGCTGAGCCTTTCCGCATGGAAGGCGGCAAAGCCGCAGGGGCAATCATGAGAGAAGCAGTAATCGTTTCAGCGGTGAGAACGGCAGTGGGGAAAGCGCCGAAAGGTACTTTGCGAAATACTCGTCCTGACGAAATGGGCGGAGCGGTGATCAAAGAAGCGCTCGCGCGGGTACCCGGCGTGGAACTATCGGAGATCGAAGATGTGATCATGGGCTGCGCCATGCCCGAAGCCGAGCAGGGAATGAACGTGGCGCGCGCGGCGGCAATTCGCGCGGGGCTGCCGGTTGAAACCAGCGCCATGACTATCAACCGTTTCTGTTCTTCAGGTCTGCAGTCTATCGCGATGGCGGCAGACCGGATTCGTAGCGGCGGTGTCGACACCATCGTCGCAGGTGGATTGGAAACGATGTCGATGATTCCGATGGGCGGCCACATCATTCGGCCAAACCCATATCTCGTCGAACACTACCCTGACTTTTACTTGAACATGGGACTGGCGACCGAAAACGTCGCACGCAAATACAATGTAAGCAGGGAAGAGCAGGACGAGTTTGCGCTGCGTTCGCACCAACGTGCGGCTGCGGCTCTCGACGCAGACAAGTTCAAAGAGGAAACTGTGCCGCTGAACGTGTCGTTTGAAGAGCTCGACGAGAAGGGCCGCAAGCAGAAGCGCGAAGTAGTGTTTGACCGCGACGAGGGTGTGCGCCGTGATAGCACCATTGAGGGTCTGCAAAAGTTGAAGCCCGCGTTCAATATCAAAGGAACGATAACGGCGGGTAACGCTTCGCAAATGTCTGACGGGGCTGCGGCGGCGGTGGTGATGTCAGATGAGAGGGCGAAGAGTTTGGGACTCAAGCCGTTGGCGCGTTTTGTGGCTTACGCTACCGCCGGTTGTCCGCCTGAGGAAATGGGAATTGGGCCAGTGTTTGCGATTCCAAAGGTTTTGAAGTTGGCAGGATTGACGCTGGATCAGATCGACGTGATCGAGTTGAACGAGGCGTTTGCCGCGCAGTCTCTGGCTGTAATCAAAACGCTTGGCCTCGATATCGATAAAGTGAACGTTAATGGTGGCGCGATTGCTTTGGGCCATCCCCTGGGATGCACCGGCGCGAAACTCACAGCGTCGATACTGCGCGAACTTGAGCGCCGCAACGGGCGGTATGGAATGGTGACGATGTGCGTGGGTGGCGGCATGGGCGCTGCCGGCATTTTTGAAAGATCGAGCTAGCGTAGGATGGAAGGCCATGACGGAGACGGAAATTTTTGAATCGGTGACGGGGAGCGGGAGCACAGATTTCGGCGCCCTGGTCGCGATCCTAAACCGTCATGGGAGTTGGTGTTTGATCGGCGGCCTGGCAGTTAACTGTTATGTCGAACGCTCAAATGGCGGAGAGCAATCTTCGCATTCAGTTGACTCTCGATGATTGTTATCAGGATTTTATTCATGATGTCACCACGAGGGAAGTTCTGGGTCAGGGAGTCCCAGTTGCTTCTTTAGCCAATCTAATACGAGGGAAGGTCTGTGCTTTGCACGACACGAAACGCAGACCAACAAAGCGCAAGAAAGACGAACTTGATTTGATGAGAATTCTCGAGGCATATCCGGAAACACGCCAATTAATGCCGGAAGAGATAAAGCAACAGGTTCCGGAGTGACCTGTTAGGCAAAGCCGCCCAACTTAATTAGGAGAAGACCCATGTCAGCCGTAGTCGAACAAAAGCAAATAGTCAAAGGTGGCGCGTTTCTGATTGAGGAGCGCACGACGGAAGAAATCTTTACGCCTGAAGACTTCACCGAAGAACACCGCATGATCGCCGAAACGACCCGCCAGTTTATCGACAATGAAGTCATGCCTCGCGTCGATGAACTTGAAAAGCACGATTGGGCGCTGGCGCGCGAGTTGGTCAAGAAGGCCGCGGACCTTGGTCTAATCAGCGCAAATATTCCGGAAGAATACGGCGGACTGGGTCTTGATCAAACCAGCGGCGCGCTCGTGGGAGAGAACATCGGGCGCTGCGCATCGTTTGCCACCACGCTCGGAGCGG
>DASQKG010000181.1:0-5897 GCA_035630655.1 Pyrinomonadaceae bacterium | reverse complement strand
GAAGGATAACAGGTACTTCCTCTGTCTCTCCCGATGCACGGTGGATTACGAGCTTAATTTCCTTTAGTGGTTTCACTCCATCTTCGAGCCCAATCACGTCGAAGCTTTCAGTGCCGTCAAGACCTAACGAAGCTGCATTCGTTCCTTCCTTGAACTGGCACGGTAAGACGCCCATGCCAACCAGGTTGCTGCGATGAATTCGTTCAAAGCTCTGGGCTATCACCGCTTTTACACCCAGGAGACGCGTGCCCTTAGCGGCCCAATCCCGAGAGCTCCCCGTGCCATATTCCTGTCCCGCAATTACCACGAGCGGGACTTTCTCTTCCTGATACTTCATTGCAGCGTCGTAAATACTCATTCGCTCAGTATCAGGAAAGTGAAGCGTTACACCACCTTCGACGCCAGGCACCATCAGGTTCTTTATCCTGACGTTGGCAAAAGTCCCGCGCACCATTACTTCGTGATTACCGCGACGCGCACCATAGCTGTTGAAGTCCGCAATGCTGACGCCTTTCGACTGCAGATACAAACCTGCCGGCGAATTCGGTTTAATCGCGCCCGCCGGGCTAACGTGGTCCGTGGTAACCGAATCGCCGAAGATGGCCAGTGGTCGTGCGCCGTGCACGTTGCACCACTCTTCAACCGCGTTGCTGAAATCTTCGAAGTAGGGCGGCTCTCGAATGTAGGTGGACTCCGGGTCCCAGTCGTAAACATTTCCCGTTGAGGCTGGTATAGCGTTCCACAGAGCGTTCTGCTCCTCGAAGTTGCTATAAAGTCTTCGGTAGGTCTCAGGGTCAAAGGCGGCCCGCATCAACTCGCTGATCTCTTGAAGGTCAGGCCAAATCTCGCTAAGAAAAACATCCTTCCCATCATGGTCTTTGCCGAGAGGCTCTGTTGCGAGATCAATATCAACCCGCCCGGCAATCGCAAACGCAACTACGAGCGGCGGGCTCATCAGGAAGTTTGCCTTGATGCTCTGGTGAACGCGCGCCTCAAAATTTCGATTACCGGATAACACGCTGGCCGCGATCAAATCGTGATCACTCAGAACGTTTTCTATGTTTGGATCGAGTGGTCCTGAATTTCCTATGCAGGTCGTGCATCCATAGCCAACCAGATTAAAGCCGAGTTGATCCAGATATTCCTGCAAGCCGGTTTTCTGTAGATATTCGGTAACAACTCTCGAGCCGGGCGCCAGCGAATTCTTGACGGCCGGCCGGACCATCAAACCACGGGCAACTGCCTTCTTCGCCAAGAGTCCCGCGGCAATCATCACGCTCGGGTTCGAAGTGTTGGTGCAGGAAGTGATCGCAGCGATTAAAACGTCGCCGTGGCCCAGGTCAACTTCAGCATGGGGAAATTCCTGCGGATCAACCTCTTCGAGTCGATCCGGAGTTGGACGATTGTTGACCATCTCCGTTTCAGACCAGACGCTCGTGTTTTTAGGACTAACGGTACCGTCACCTACTGCGACAGGCACAGTTTCCGGACGTTGCTCACCTCCCCCGGTGATCGACGTCTTGGCAAAGTCCAGAGTTCCGATGCGGGCGAAATACCGCGAACTGATCTCTTCGCTCGTTTTACCGTAGCCGCCTTCTGAAATGGGTTTCTTCAGCAGCTCCGTAAACTGGCTCTTCAGATCCGACAGTTCGATACGATCCTGCGGACGTTTGGGGCCAGCTACACTCGGCACAATACTGTTGAGATCCAGATCAAGCAGCAGGCTGTATTCACACTCGCCGCCTTTTGGAATTCCAAACATGCCCTGGGCATGGTAGTAATTGCGGACCGCTTCCACGTGTTCATGGGAACGCCCAGTCGCCTTCAAATAAATACAAGTCTCTTCGTCGACGGGAAAGAAACCCATTGTCGCGCCATACTCAGGCGCCATGTTCGCGATAGTCGCGCGGTCAGTAACTGAGAGACTGGTAGCTCCTTCACCGTGAAACTCAACAAACTTTCCTACGACTTTGGCCTTGCGCAGCATCTCCGTGACGCGCAACACAAGATCGGTGGCCGTCACGCCCGCGCGTAATGAACCAGACAAGTCGACGCCAACGACATCGGGCGTCAGGAAATAAACCGGCTGGCCCAACATCGCCGCCTCTGCTTCGATACCGCCAACTCCCCAGCCAACAATGCCTAATCCATTAATCATCGTTGTGTGCGAGTCAGTGCCGACCAGAGTGTCGGGATAATAGTATTCGTGACGCTCCCAAACACTCTTTCCGAGGTATTCGAGGTTCACCTGGTGACAAATCCCAATTCCCGGAGGAATCACGGCGAAGCCATCGAAAGCCTGCGTCCCCCACTTCAGGAACTGGTAGCGTGAGGTGTTGCGTTTGAACTCCATCGCCATGTTTTTTTCAAAAGCATCTTTGGTGCTGGCGAAGTCAACCTGAACCGAATGGTCTATCACGAGATCAACTGGAACAAGCGGTTCAATCACGCCGGTGTTTTTGTTCAGACGGGCTACCGCTGAACGCATCGCAGCCAGGTCGACGAGCAAAGGCACGCCCGTGAAATCCTGCAGCAACACGCGCGCGACGACGAAAGGCACCTCTTCTACTCGCTCGCCTTTGGGCTGCCAGTTGGCTAACCCGCGAACATCTTCTTCAGTAATCCTTTTCCCGTCGTAATTGCGGAGGACGGACTCCAGGACAATTCGAATGCTCACCGGAAGCTTGGAAATCGGTCCGATACCCTCTCTTTCAAGCTGCGGCAGTGAGTAAAATTGTGCGGATTTGCCAGGGACGGGATTGAACGTTTGAAGGGAATTAAATAAACCTTGTGGCATAGAAATCGACGATGCCTTTTTCGTGTCGCTGCGCTTGCGGTTGCAGTGATCACATGGAAGAGAGTTAAGCTTTTCGTGTACAACTCAGTGTAAGGTCCATGCTACTTAGTCGTCAAGCAAGGGGTCTGTTGAACGACGGAGAACCTATGCAATTTGTCCTGATGAGTTGAGGTAATCAATAAGCCAATAGCCAGCCACTGCGTTGCCTGATAGATCACCATGTCACGCGTGGTCACCGAGTCTGTTGCTCAGCTTTGATTTGTTTTGTTATAGTCGACGCATCCCCCGCAACGATTGAACATCGAGCGCCATAACTCGACGCGCTTATCAATTGCCTGGTTCCAAATCGGGTTAGGAGAGCCACATGCCAAAGAAAACGGCTGAGGATTTTGAATACTTAAGCAATGATCCTAATTACGTCCCCAATCCCGACATAGAGGAATTCATGGAAGGCGAAATTTCGCGGGCCCCGAAAGATCCGGAGCAGCTGGCACACCGTATCCGCAATAACACGGCCGCCTCCCCGAAGGATGCTGGTGGAGATCTTGACGCTTCCTGGGAAGACGTTAATGCCACCGGCTCGGAAACCGTTGGCGGGGACAACCCAACTCCTGATCAATCGTTAGTCGAAGAGAATGCAAACGCACTTGGGGTTAATTTTGAAGACAACGAGGAGCTTGATTTTCTCGGTAAGATTGAGCGTCGCGACAAAGATCGTTTTGAACTGGATGAGAGCTCGAAAGCCAACGAGGATATGATCTAACCGAGTTGAGCTTGGTTCTTTGTTCCTGGTCAGTTGTCAGTAGTTAGTTGCATGCGGGAGCTAAGACCCCACTAAAAACTGACAACTAACCAACTAACCAACTAACAAAGAGAAGAACAAAGAACAAAGAACCAAGCTCAGCTCATTTACGGCGGCTGTCGATTATTAGAGTAACAGGTCCATCGTTAACCAGCTCAACCTGCATCATCGCGCCAAACCTTCCGCTGCCAACCTCAGATAAAGCTCCGCGCACTTGCCGGGTGAAGTATTCATAAAGCGGCTCTGCTACTTCCGGCGCTGCGGCATCAATCCATGAAGGACGAAGCCCGCGTTTGACATCGCCATAAAGGGTAAACTGCGAAATTACCAGCATTCCTCCGTCGATCTCCTTCACCGACAGATTCATCTTTCCTTCGGCGTCGTCAAAAATCCGCAGCGCTGTAATTTTAGCTGCGAGGTATTGAGCATCGGTCTCCGAATCATCACGCGCCACACCCAGCAAAACGACGAGACCCTGTTTGATCTCGCCGGTAGTTTTGTCATCGACTGTGACTCTGGCGCGCGTTACGCGCTGGACGACAGCTCGCATCTATTTCTTAGGCGGCTTGCTGGGTCTGATTTCTACTCGGCTAGCCAAACTGCGGTCTTCGTGGTTAAGGAGATCGATAACTACTCTGGCAATGTCGGAAGGTTGGAGCTGCCAGGATTTTTCTTCGTCGGGCGCGTCGCCGCCAAACTCGGTGTTGACCGAGCCAGGCATGATGTAGCTGACCTTGATCCCGTCGTGCCTTACCTCCTGCATCAACGCCTCGCTGAAACCGTTCAGCCCAAACTTCGAAGCGTTGTAGGCAGCCATTCCTGGATGAGCGTTGGTCCCGGCCAAAGACGACATGTTGATGATGTAACCACCCCCACGTTGTTTCATGAGGGGAATCGCTTCGTGGCAACAGTAGAAGACTCCGAATAGATTTGTTTCAAGCACCGAACGGAAATCTTCGCATGACATCTCTTCGACCGTCTGGAAAAGGCCTATGCCCGCGTTGTTAACCAGAATATCGAGGCCGCCAAGTTGAGAGGTGGCGAAATCAAACATGGCTTTGACGTGCGACGAGTTACATATATCCGCTACGACGCCGGTCGCATCACCCTTTTCCAACCCCCTCAGGGCCACAACCGTTTCATCTATCTCGCTGCGACTCCGGGCGCTGATACAAACACTGACGCCTTCGTTGACGAGCGCTTCGGCAATAGCGCGACCGATGCCCTTCGTCCCGCCCGTTACGATCGCTGTTTTGCCTTGAAGGTCCATCTGTCACCTTGCCATCATGTGGCGCCCAGGGCATTCAAGCCGTAGTTCAGAGTTCAACCTTCAGGTTGCTGTTGGGTTAGAGGCAAGCTAAAGCTTGATGAACTCTGAACTGCCGGCGCGGTCACCAACATACTAGCTACTCAACTTCGCTTTCAATCTTTCATTCACAACTTTTGGATTCGCTTTGCCCTTGGATGCCTTCAGTACCTGTCCAACGAAAAAGCCGAAAAGCGCCTCTTTGCCTGCGCGGTAGCTTTCGAGCTGCTGCGGATTCGCGGCAATTATTTGGTCAATCAATTGATCGATCTCTCCTGCGTCGCTGAGCTGCACCATCCCCTTTTCGGAAACAATCGCCGCGGGGCTCTTCCCTGTTTTGAACATCTCTACCAGGACTTCCTTGCCTTGCTTCCCGCTAATCTTTTCCTCGTCAATCATGCGCACCAACTCACCCAGACGTGCCGCAGATACTGGTGAATCCTTGGCGGTAATCCCTGCATTCTCGAGCTCGCGAAGAAGTTCGGACCGTATCCAGTTTGCCGCTGCCTTCGGGTTGCCCGACGTCTCTGCCGCCTGCTCGTAGTAGTCAGCCAATGATCTCTCGGAGGTTAGTTGGGATGCATCACTAAACGGCAGTCCATACTGTTCCGTGAAACGGCGACGTCGCGCTTCCGGCAACTCCGGCATCGTCTCCCGCACGCTCTCGACAAACTCATCCGACACAATCAGCGGTGGCAGATCTGGCTCTGGAAAGTAACGGTAATCGTGCGCCTCTTCTTTCGAGCGCATCACGCGCGTTTCACCCGCACGCTCGTCCCACAGGCGAGTCTCCTGGTGTAACTGCCCGCCGGATTCGAGTACTTTTATTTGCCTGGTTACCTCAAACTCGATCCCGCGCTGCATGAAGCGTACGGAGTTAAGGTTCTTGAGTTCCACTTTAGTTCCAAACTTCTCGTCACCTCTTCGTCGCACTGAGACGTTTGCTTCACAACGGAGGTTTCCCTTCTCCATGTCCGCTTCGGAAGCGCCAA
>DASQKG010000180.1:0-4701 GCA_035630655.1 Pyrinomonadaceae bacterium | reverse complement strand
TGCTTTGATAGGGCCTGAAACCGCTTCAACTGCCGGTTCGCTGATCAGGTCCGATGTCCGCTTTGGGTCATTAGCGGACATCCAGGCACTGAATTGCGATGTCCGCTTTACCCCCAATAGCGGACATCAGACGGCCGGGCTGCGATGTCCGCTAAGTGCCAATAGCCGACATCAGGCGGCCGGCCTGCAAGTGCCAAGCGGAAGCGCGGACGACACCCGATGCGAGGACTTTTTGGCAATCAGAAGAACAGTCCGCCCCTATCAAATCGGTAGTTCAAGCCGAGGCGGCCAACGTGTTCGGTAAAACTCCGCTGCACCCTCGCGCCGACGCCTGCGACATTAACAGTGACCTCACTATCTCCGAGATCGATATAGAGATATTCAAGCTTGGCACTCCAATTGCTCGCAAAGGCGAATTCAACACCTGCGCCGGCTGTCCAACCGGCCTTGACGTCTTTAAAGTTCGCGGATGCAAACGGAACGCCGCCCAGAGTAAAATTGTAGTCGGACTTGACTTGACCGTATGCAACACCGCCCGTGCCGTAAATCAGCGTGCCGGGCGTGAACAGAAAGCCAATGCGGCTCCTGGCGGTTCCGAACCACGATAGTTTGTGAGAGGCGCTGAGAGAGGCCACCGCGCACGTGGTCCCACCCAAATTGCAATACAGCGCGTCGCTTTTCTGTCCAGAAGCCTGCAGATCGGACTCTAGCCCCATCACCCACGATCCAGCTTGCCAATTATATCCAGATTGAAAGCCGCCGATCACACCGTTGATGTCCTGCCGGTCCCGATCGCCCCTTGCCAGGGATGCCGTAGAGAGACCAAACAATACAGGGGGCAGCCCCACTACCGTCGCATCATTTTCTGTTCGTCCCCAACCGTACCCAATGTTTCCGCCGATATAGTAGCCGGTCCAAGTTGCAACTGGTGCAGGCGGCGCGGTGTAGCCAACGTCGCGCTGACGGGGCAAGTCCGCAGCGAAGGCGCCGTAACTGAGGATCGCCACGGCGAAAGGTGCCAAAAGCATCGACTTGGTTTTCATCTGACTTTTCCTTCCCGCGCGGGTCCAAAAGTTCCCTGCATACTATACCGGTTCACCACACCTGCTCATTCTCTCCTTGGCTTGGAAGCTAAACTGACGACGCGTTGCATTTTGGAGACATAGCAACCCGCGCAAGTTCCTCTGTCGATTGTTCCAAGATCTGGCAGGCAAACGCGGAAGCCGCGGCACCCTTAACAACTCGCGCCGCCTCATGTCAGCCCCAGGGTCAGGACGAGGCATCGTAGCGGCTCAGACGGGCTTGGGACCCAGCCTGTTGCAAGTCCGGCCCATGTCCGCTTTGGGTCATTCGCATCGATTTTGGCCTACTCAGGCGATGTCCGCTTTCCCCCCGGTAGCGACCTGAAAAGTGGATGCTCCCGTCCGTTAAGTGCCATGAACGGACATAGCCTAGTTTGACGACGGCTTGGCTTGCTCATGCACCTGCGCAGGCAGGGTGACAAAAAACGTCGAACCTTGGCCCAGCTGTGACTCGATCCAAATTCGCCCTCCATGCATCTCGACGATGCGTTTCGAGATCGCCAGGCCGAGGCCGGTGCCTTCCTTTTTTCGGGTCGCTGGATTCTCAGCCTGCTGAAATTCCTGAAACAACTTGGCTTGGTCAGCGGCAGAAATACCTGGCCCGGTATCGCGCACTGACACATGGAAGCCGCCGTTCTCCGCGCCCGCCTTGATGACCACTTCGCCTGTATCGGTGAATTTGATCGCATTGCCGACCAGATTGAGTAATACCTGTGTTAGGCGGCGTTCGTCGCCACGGCCTGCGGGCAGATCGGCCTGCACGTCGGCCTTGAACGCAAGCTTCTTATCGGCTGCCAGGGGTTCAACCGCGTTGTAGACCGTCTGCGCCACGTTCTGCAGCGAATAGTCGGCAAGGTCGAGCGTGAGCTGGCCTGCTTCGATCTTAGATAGATCGAGCACGGCATTGATCAGCCCAAGCAGATGTCTGCCATTGCTCTCTACTCGCTTGAGCACAGTCTGCATCTTCTCGGGGGGTGCTCCATAAATGCCGTCCGCGATCATCTCGGTGTAGCCGAGGATGGCGTTGAGTGGTGTGCGCAGCTCGTGGCTCATGCTGGCCAGGAACTGCGACTTGTGCTGGCTCGCCTCGGCGAGCTGACGGCTCTTGTCGTGGATTTCGTCAAACAGGCGAACGTTCTCGATGGCAATGGCTGCTTGGTCCGCGAATGTCATTGCGAGTTCAATTTGCTTGTCGGTGAACAGGCGCACTTCAGAACGAAGCAAAGCCAGGACGCCAATGGCGGTGCCATCGCGCATCATCGGAACCCCAAGGATGGTACGGAAGCCGCCCAATCGCTGACCTTCGGTCCAAGTGTATTCCGGATCGGCCTCCACATCTGCGATGTGAGTAAGCTTGCCCTCAAGCAATGCCCTTCCAGCGGCGCTACCGCGGCTGGGCACAATCGGATCGGTTCGGGCGTAGTCTGAGAATTCCTCCGAAAATCCGTAAGTTTCTGCGCGGTAGAACGCCCCATCCTGTTGTCGCGCAATAATGGTCTTCTCCGAATCGCACAATCGTGCCGTCGATTCAGCCAACGTTTGCAGCACAGACCTCAGGTCAAACGTCGACCGACTGATTACTTTGAGTACCTCGGCGGTCGCGGTCTGCTGTTCGAGCGCTTCTGTGAGTTCGCTTTTCTGTGCCTGGACCTCATCGAACAAGCGAACGTTCTCGATCGCAATCATCGCTTGATCGGCGAATGTCGCAGCCAGTTCAATTTGCTTTTCGGTGAATGGCTTAACCACTGTCCGGTGCAGCACTATGACGCCAATTGGCTCTCCTTCTCGAAGCAAAGGAACGCCTAGAATTGTTCTGAAACGTGCCAGAGCCTGTACTTCGGTTTGCTCGTATTCCTGGTCAACGAGTACATCTTCGATCTGAACCGGCCTTCGCTCCATAATAGTACGGCCGACAAGCGACCCTCGCCCAGGCGAGTGTCGTACCGTCATCAGGTGCTGCTTTACCTTTTCGTGCTCACTCTTGAAATGCCCATGGCTTGCAGCCCAGCGGAACTCGTCGTCGATCCGGCGAAACAACCACGCATGCTCCGCATCACAGAGCCGAGACGCCGACTCGGCCAAAGTGTCCAGTACCGATTGCAAATTGAATGTTGAACGGCTGATGACTTTGAGCACGTCGGCGGTGGCGGTCTGCTGTTGCAGGGATTCGGCCAGATCGTCGGTGCGTGCCTGGACCTCGTCAAACAGGCGGACATTCTCGATTGCGATCACCGCCTGGTCGGCGAAGGTGGTGGCGAGTTCGATCTGCTTGTCGGAGAATGGCTTAACCTCGGTACGCTGCAACGCAATCAAGCCGATCGGCGCGCCTTCGCGCAGCAGTGGCACGCCCAATAAAGTTCGATAATTCCCGAGCTTCTGAATATCGGATTGCGTGTATTCAGCGTCAGCCAGCACGTCGACAATTTGCACCGGTCGGCATTCGAGTGCGGTTCGTGAAACGAGCGATCCTCGCCCCGGTGAATGCTCTAGGGTGAGCAGACGTTGCTTGACCCGTTCGTGATGTTCCTTGGAATGGCCGAAGCTCGCAACCCACCGGTAAATCTCGCCTTCTCGACGGTACAGCCACACATGATCCGCCTCGCATAGCTGGGCCGCCGACTCGGCAAGCGTGTCGAGTACGGTCTGCAGATCGAACGTCGAGCGGCTGATGACTTTGAGCACGTCAGCAGTCGCCGTCTGCCGCTGGAGAGACTCGCGCAATTCGCCGAGCAGCCGCGTGTTCTCGATGGCAATGACGGCCTGTGCGGCGAAGTTTTTTACCAGGTCGATATGCTTGTCGGTAAAGGGGCGCACCTCCTGGCGGTAAATTGCAAAAACGCCGACGACTCCATTGTTCTGGAGCATTGGAACGGTCAGAATCGTTCTGAATTTGCCAAGATTGACCGCCGCCACAAAGATTGGCTCACCTTCGATGTAGGCCGGATCGAGCGTGACGTCCGTTATGTGAACGGTCTGCCGCGATTCAATAACACGGCCCAGGGCGCTCTTCGACCCTGGCTGTTGAAGGCCGCGCTGCCAAAACTCCATGAAAGCTGGCGGCACGCCAAGCATTGCCTCAGCTTGAACCGCATCATCCTCCCGTCGAAACAAGACTCCATAACTGGCTTCGCAGATACGCACTGCATTGGCCAGCATGGATTCGAAGACCGGCTTCAAACCGCCCGGCGAGCTTGAGATGACCTTCAGTACCTCTGAACTTGCGGTTTGTTGTTCCAACGCGTCAGCGAGGAGCTTTCGCGCTTCGGAGAGCTCGTTGGTCCGCTGGTCAAGCCGCGCTTTCAGATCAGCATTCGTTGTACGGGCATGGCGAGCGCCCGCAACAGCAACCCCACGCTTTGGGTTTGGTGTCTTGCGCCGCCGCGCTCTGCTTGTTTTGCCGCTTGTCGTAAGGCGCCGCTTCATACCCGCCCCAGGCTCAGGAGACGGTATCGTAAAGGCTCTAATGAGCATTCCGGAAGGGGTCAAAATCGGGATCTAGGTGGGGTCGCTAGGTGCAGAGCGATGTCTGCTTTGGGTCAAAAACAGACATCACGCCCTTGGAATGAGATGTCCGCTTTACCCCCGAAAGCGGACATCGATGAGACCATCGCAGATGTCC
>DASQKG010000179.1:0-11665 GCA_035630655.1 Pyrinomonadaceae bacterium | reverse complement strand
CGGGCAGAAGTGCTCAAGGCGCAGGGGCAACTGCCTGCCGCACTCGCTGCTTTCGATGAAGTCATCAGAGAGCATCCGGAGAACGTGGTCGCCAGGAATGGCCGGGCGGAAGTGCTCAAGGCGCAGGGACAACTACCTGCCGCACTCGCTGCTTTCGATGAAGTCATCAGAGAGCATCCGACTGACGTGTTCGCCAAGAATGGCCGGGCAGAAGTGCTCAAGGCGCAGGGGCAACTGCCTGCCGCACTCGCTGCTTTCGATGAAGTCATCAGAGAGCATCCGGAGAACGTGGTCGCCAAGAATGGCCGGGCGGAAGTGCTCAAGGCTGAAGGGCTCCTTGAGGACGCTCTGGCTGCTTATAACAAGGTGTCTCTCCAATTTCCGAATGATGATATTGCAAGAAATGGCCGCGCTTGTGTCCTTGCAGCTTTAGGTCGCTTTAGCGAGGCCTTGGAGTTCCTTCCTCACGGACCCCTCGTTACTTTGCAGGGTTGGATTGGACAACACATACGCGGAATGATCTTGTTAAAGATGCGTAAAAGAAACGAAGCCATACGTATACTTAACGCGGGCCTCCAGGGTTGTCCTTGGCACTTTCAAAAGGAATACTTCCGGGCCGCGTTGGTTGTTGCATGGTTGAGAAGCGGGGACTTTTCCAAAGCCAAAGAGCACTTAGACGCCGTCAGATCGCCACAGTTACAGGCTGTGGCGAATGTCCTACGACTCCACGTTTTCGGTGCTGAACGTAATTTGGAAAGTGCCAATAGAGCCTTACAAAACCTTGCAGCTACTCCGTTTTATTCTAATCAGTTGACTCAAGAATTGCGGCGCCGGTTTATACTGCAAGAGCAACCTCACCATGATGATGAATGGCTCAGCGATCAGGAGGTGGATCTGTTTCTTCTTGCCGCGTAGCAAACTGTTTTGGCTTATCTATCCGCTGGCGCTCAGCGTTGGTCCAATCGCAAAGCAGTTTCACATCTTCAGCCGACAACTTCGATTCGGGATGCAGTGGCGTGTATGACGAGAGCGGCATCGCGCCGGATTTCACTTCCTTGCAAATCTGGCCGAGCATTTGGCCGGCCTCACGTCGATCGTAGCGGCCCCATTCCGAAAAATTGAGATGGCTGCGGCCGTGGTTCACGTGATCGATAACCAGCCACGACACAGGAACGACTTTGCTGTACCAGGGCCACTGCGTTTTGTTTGAGTGGCAGTCTGCGCACGAACGGTCAATGATGGCACCGACTTGAGGATTCACCTGCAGGTGTGACTCGAGCGCAAGCGAACGATCCGCTTCAGGATTAGTGCGGGCAGGGCTGGTAAATTGCGCCGCTACGAAAAGGCAGGCGGCAACCACAGCCACCCAACGCAAAACTTTCCATAGCCTTTTCATGTGCGCCACCCCCTTCTCCTTCGTTTCCAAATAACTAATGTTGAAACTATCAATCCCAGGCTAAACTCCTGCGGAGCGAGTTATGTTCTGGGCGTGTCTATCAACATTGTGTCCCTTCGGGACTAGCGTCCCGTGCAATTCCTCGAACAACGTTCAATCTTTATGTCGCGCACACCTCGCCACACACCATCGCTCTCGCGCTTTAACGTCAGGATGGAAGAAAAGCTTCCGTGCGCGCCAAACTTCTTTCGCATCTCGTCGGTAATGAACGGATCGTCGTTGAAGTGATACTCGTCGATCCAATACTCGGGATATCCTGGCCCGGAAACGTAGGCGTGGATGTGTTGCGGATTTCGACTGCCCGGATAAGAGCCCGGTCTAATGGTTCGAAACTCATAGCGTCCATCGGCCTTAGTTCGCATGGCCCCATTAATCCGAGTGTTGCGATTGTCGCCGCCGGTTGTTGAATAAACGCCGGTCGCGTCAGTTTGGTAAACCAGAAGATTGATTCCATCAAGCGGGGTGCGGCCGTCGGGCGCGTAAATGGTGCCCGAGATCATCAGCGGCTCACCCGGTTCCCCTTCGGCAACGATCGCAGTTTTCCAGGGAACGCTGCCGGCTTCGGCCAGCGCGGCGCGAGATGACGAACTCGCCTGGTTACAACCGAGCAAGCCGAAAGTCCCGAGTTCCAACAGGGGAAGACCAAGCGCGAACACCGAAGCCTGCCTGAGAAAACCTCTCCGATCGGGTTTTGAATCTGAATCGCTTTTCATGATGTTTTGCTCTCCCTTCTCTAAGGCGATGACGGACCAGGTCAGCCGCGTGGCCTGCGCAACTCCAAAGATCATTTTTTCCCATCGATGCCTTTGAACTTGCCCAGCCCGCGAGTCCATGTGTCGACCCAAACCTTCTTCAGATCTGAGTCGCTGCTCCAACTGTTTTCCAGATAGCCTTTCCAGAGATGAAGCATTTGATCATTAAGTTGTAAGACGCCTTCGCGCGTGACGTCTTTCGGCGGCGGCGCGAGCGTAACCATTTTTTCGTAGACGCGAACTCGATCTGTTCCCTCAACACGGTAAAGCAGATGCCACAATGTGAGCGTGTCCCGAGTTCGCGACTCCGCCAGGATAATGTCGAGGGCTGGAATCTTGGACCATTCGGTGTCGCCAGGTTCGAAATCAAGTTTCGAAAGCGCCTTCTTAAAAATCTCGGATGAATCTTCGAAGTACGGTGTACCTGGCCCAATACCCGGACGCGTCGCACACGCTGCTCCAGCAGGCACAATCGATTCTCGATCGCGCAGTTGCAAGGCGACCCATCCGGCAGTGACATGTAAAAGACTCGCTCCCGCATCATCAACCTCAAGCGTGTACGCACAGCCCAGGTCGGCGGCGACTGCCGAGGGCGTGTCGACAAAGAACAATCGCGGAGGCGCCCAAATTTTCGCGCTCATCTTTCCGCGCGCGAGCTCGAGTCGATGTTCGGTTGGTCTTGTCTCAAGCAAACGCACGCGTGTGTTCGGATCGATCTCGACGTGGCCGATCGTCGCGACCTCGATCTTGGCGCTTGAAGAGTTGTCAGTCTCCAACCATTGGCCCACTGCAAGCTGCCCTTTCTCGCCAATACGAGATGAGCCGATTCTGGGGGCGCCGTTGATTCGCGCCACTTCCCAAAATGGGCGCGACTCACGCGAGTAAAACCAGGCAGCTGTGATGCATGCGACCAGGAGAAAACCGGCGGCGACTCCGGCGAAGCCTGGTTGCCATGCTTTGAACGAAAACAAAGACGGCTTGCTGGCGCCAGTCTTAGCTCGCGCTGCTTGGCCGTCTGCGCCGTCCGAAATCGCCAGACTCGATTGAAGTTCTGACCACAACGAATCAGGGGCGGACACGAACGGCAGTTGTGCAGCCAGTTTGACGCCCACCTTTATCTCGTCAAGCTCCAGCCGGCAACGATTGCAGCCAATCAGATGCTCAGCGATTTGCCGCGATTCATCGCCGGTTAATTCACCGTGGCAATAGGCTGACAACTGTTCTGTCACGTGCTTTGAAAACATCTTTTACTCTCCGACACCCTTTCCTTACTCTCTGTGCACCCTCTGTGTTCTCTGTGCCTCTGTGGTAATTCTTTTTCGCGCCTCATTCACCACCGAGACACAAAGAACACAGAGCTCACACGGAGAAATCTAGTCAGCAAGCTGGCCTTTCAAATACGACAACCTTTGCGCCAGTTTCTGATGTCCACGATTCAGCCGCGAAGCGACCGTACCCTTCGAACACCCAAGCACGCCGGCGATCTCGTCGTAAGAAAGTCCTTCAACGTACTTAAGCAGAATCGGCATACGCAGCTTCGGAGACAATTCCTGAATCGCACCCTGCACGGAGTCCGCCAGTTCCATCTTTGCGTAACGCTTCTCCTGCGGTCGTCTATCTTCAAGCTTGCTCACTGGCACACCATCACCGAACGGAAGAAAGCGCCTCCGCTTTCGCCGTTCATCAGTGCAGGCATTAACGACCATCCGATAAAGCCAGGTCGTAAAGGCCGAGTCGCCGCGAAACTGGCCGATGGTCGTCATTAGTTTGAGAAATATCTGCTGCGAAACATCGGTTGCCGCCGTCTCATCACCGCCGAATGAATAGACCGCAATGGAGAACACCTTGTCCTTGTACGTCTCAAAGAGCTGCCGGAAAGCTTCCCGATCGCCCTCCTGACATGCCGCGATTACGCGCTCTTCGCTGAACGGTTCCACCATTACCGCGCACTGCTCCATCCGGCTCCTCCGTCTATGCTTGCATACATAAGACGAAAAAGAGCCTCACTTTCTTCCGTTGAATTTTGGGTAGAGGCCGATATTTGTCTTACAGCCTGGAGGGCTGTCAAATAGTAGCCGGTGGTCGCAGCGCAGCGTAGACCACCGGAAGCGAACAACAAGAAGTTCAGCACCCTGGAAGGGTGCCAGAAAAACCGCTGGATGCGCGAGAAAGCAAGGGTAATTGTTATCGAGCAGTTCTGGCACCCCGCCTGGGTGCGGTCGAACAGTCCAACGGATCCGGTGGTCTTCGCTTTGCTGCGACCACCGGCTACTTTCTTCTAACCCTTCGGGTTAATGAATTGGACTCCAGCGGGTTTATTAGCCGGAAACGCGGGTTGGAAAATTGGGAGGCCGACTACACCCTAGCGGGCACCGGTTCCGAGTCGGAACTGGGCGTGATTTCCTCACCGTCGCCCAACTCCTGTGCGCGGTGGACCGTGCCGTCAGACTCGAAGATATACGCCGACGGGGCCTCGCGCATGATGATGTCTTGCAGGCGCATCAGGCCATACAGCAACGCTTCCGGACGCGGTGGACATCCAGGAATGTAAACGTCAACCGGAATGCAACGATCCACACCCTGCATCGTTGAGTAAGAATCAAATGGTCCACCTGTGGAGGCGCAGGCGCCCATCGCGATGGCCCACTTCGGTTCCGGCATCTGCTCGTAAACTCTCCGCACGACCGGACCCATCTTCAGCGTAACGGTACCGGCAATAATGATCAGATCGCTTTGCCTCGGACTCGGACGAAACACCCCGGCGCCGAAACGATCAATATCAAATCGCCCCGCGCCCGTCGCAATCATCTCGATCGCGCAACACGCCAGACCGAAAGTCATCGGCCACAAAGCAGAGCTGCGCGCCCAGTTAACACCAAACCGCGCCAGCTTGGTGTCCATCAAAGGCGCCGGCACCTTACGCCTGACGGCGTTCATCATGGTGTCGAATCTGGTTAGGACGAATCCTTCGTCGTGTTCAGCCATGGGTCAATGCCGATTTCCGATTGTCAATTTCCGATTGGCTACGCCCACTCTAATGCGCCCTTCCGCCAGGCGTAGTAGTAGCCAACAATCAAAATTCCGATAAAGACAAACATCTCGATAAGCGCAAACTTCGTGAACGAAAAATCTTCACCCATGAAAATGATGGCCCAGGGCAGAAGGAAAATCGTTTCCACGTCGAAGATCAAAAACAGCATCGCCACGATGTAATACCTGACCGTGAAACGCGAGTGTGCATCCGTAGTAGGATCGATGCCACACTCATACGGCCGCATCTTTCCCTTTCCATACACCGAGGGCCTTATGAATCTTCCGAGGATAATTGGCAAGACTGGAAAGATGACCGCAACGGCAAAAAAGATCATCACCGGCCAATACGCGGTGATTGGCGCGCCGATGTTTGCAGTCGAAGACGTGGCTTGAAGGAGCATCGCGTTGCGAAACGAATTGCTAAATAAGAATGCGTTTACTTAAGCGTCTTGGTTGTGTCTTGCGAATTCTGAGTTCGAGAAAATCTTAAGCGCGCAAACGATCCTTGTCAACGAAGTAGTTTGTTCGACGAAATGTGTGCCCAACTTGAAGTCGATTGTTCTTTGCTCCGTAGGAGCACGATGTTTATAGATACGATTCCTTCCACCCAATGCTTCCGCTCCGTAGGAGCGGAATGTTATGGCTAACAACGAACGAACAATCCAACTCCGGACGGCGACATATACCATCGGGCGACCCAAGCCACGGACATCACATTTCGCTCCTATGGAGCTCTCAAAATATCTTTGGGCCTGTTGTTCTATAAACATTTCGTCCCTAACGGGACTGGGGGGACGAACGACAAAATACCAACCGATATCCTAAAGCCTACCAAGCCTTCGCTGCCGCCTCCGCGTCTTCGAGTTCTTCCTTGCGCCGCCAGTAACCACACTGCTCAATCAATTTCCGCGCGGCGGCGAGATCATCATGCGGACTCGTCCACGGATACGGCTTCACATCATGAAACAGCCGCGCGCGATAGAGGTGAATGTCCGACATGAATAATCTCATCGGACCGCGTTCAGCAATCTCCCAAGCCTCGTCCAGGTCGGTCTGCGCGCTCTCGGAACCGGTGCTCGCGCCGTTGAGAAAGCGCAGCCAGGCGCGGGTGAGGAGGCCGTGAGGAAGGTAATGCTGTTGCCCGGCGCGGCGCAGGCCGACCACGGCGGCGTTAATCGAAGTTTTGAGTTCTGAGTTTTGGGTTTTGAATGGCAAGCCGCCCATCGCAAGCACCACTTCGTAGAGCGCAGCGCAACTCAGCGTAAGACGGTCGTGGGCGATGTCGAGAAGCGAGCGATTGGCATCTTGTCCCCACTTGAACGTCTGCGCTGCGCGCTGGGAGACGCTGCAGCAGGATTCAATCAAAGTTTCAAGTTCTAAGTCTCGAGTTTTAGCCATCGATGGGCTTCCCAAACACACTCGCTAAGCAGTACCGGAACGATTAACAGCCCTTCATCAGCCGCGCGTTTCAAAAGGAATGGCACCTCTTGCTTGGCGCAGAAGTCCGACGCCAGGAAGTACTCTGAAATTAAGCAGACCGCAACGGCGGCTCGCTTCATCGCCCCTTCAATTTCCGGATACCACTTGTCACCAGCGTCAATGCGGGTGTCCGACCAAACTTCGAGGAGCCCGGCCTGCTCAAGCGTTTTGAGCTGAGCGATCAGCGGGCCCAGGAGATCTTTATCCCTGTGACTGTAGCTGATGAAAACTGTCGGTGCGCTCATGAGATTAGGTCAATCCGGGAAAGCGTGGGAAATTCCGGCCCGCCGTGATT
Source organism: Pyrinomonadaceae bacterium (assembly GCA_035630655.1). Taxonomy (GTDB): domain Bacteria; phylum Acidobacteriota; class Blastocatellia; order Pyrinomonadales; family Pyrinomonadaceae; genus PSRF01. The sequence continues at coordinate 4,650 of DASQKG010000179.1, read as the reverse complement.
CACGCGCGTGAGAACGAATTTTTTTCGAAGGCGTTACCGCGCGAAGTCTATCATTATTCGTTCGAATAATGTCGCTTGGAACTTGCTGACTGCGATAGGAAATGGTTGTTCAGTGCAAATCGCCGCCGGGTTGTCCGACCAGCAACGAGATGGCGTGGTTAAGAACGGGTGTGATCACGTTGAAGCTTTCACGCGCGCCTTTCGGAGAGCCGGGGAGATTGACGATCAACGTGGCGGCCCGAATGCCGCAGACGCCGCGTGAGATCATGGCCATGGGAGTGTTTGCGAGGGTTTGCATGCGCATGGCTTCGGCGAGGCCGGGGGCTTCGCGCTCGATGACGGCGAGGGTGGCTTCGGGAGTGTTGTCGCGAGGAGAGAAACCGGTGCCTCCGGTAGTAACGATGAGGTTGATGTCGCTGCGATCGGAAAGGTCGCGTAATAGGTCAGACAGTGGTTCTAAATCGTCAGCGACGATTTTGGTTTCGACGATCTCAGCACCAGTCTCTTTCAGAAGCTGCACCAATTCCTCGCCGGAAGCGTCTTCACGCTCGCCGCGTGAGCATGCATCGCTAACGGTGATTACGGCTGCGCGGATTTGCGTTGGCATGGTGTTCGTTGGCTTGCGTGTTGCGGCTTCGCCCCCCCCCGATGTGCGGAAGCGGCTACGCCCTTCCGTTAAGGGCTACCCTTTTGATGGGGCTGCGCCCCAGGGGCATAGCCCCGAGATTCAACAGACTACTTACGGCGGGGCAAAGCCACCGCCTCACTTCAGGCGGCATAGCCGCGCGGCAAGATCTACTCAAGGCCGAAGTCATTAAAAACAGTTTCGCCGACGCCTCCTCCAGGATCCGGCGCTACCGCGCTCGGTTCTGTACGGCGCTCTGTCTCTCTGTGGTGATTCCCACGCTCAAAAACTTATCACAGAGACACAGAGTGCACAGAGGACGCACAGAGTTCTGTTTAGGGTACCGCCGGACTAGCTACCGCATGCAGCTCCTGCAACGACCTCACCTGAATCGGGCCGCCGTCTTCGCGTGCGCTGATGGCTTCAACAATCGCCTGCGCGCCGGTCATCGTCGTCACACACGGAACGTTGTATTGCAAAGCGGCACGGCGAATTGCCTGCTCGTCAAAGTGTGAAGCGCGGCCGAGAGGCGTGTTAATTATCAACGCAATCTCTTGGCTCTTGATGTGGTCTACAACATTAGGACGTCCTTCGTTCACCTTGAAGACGCTCTCGACCTTCAATCCGACTTCACGCAAACGCTCGGCAGTGCCGAGTGTGGCGATCAGCTCAAATCCCAAACGTACCAATTTTCGCGCCAGGATCACAGCCTGCCCTTTGTCGTTATCGTTGACACTGATAAACGCGCGCCCTGTGCGCGGCAGCGAAAGCCCTGCACTAGTCATCGCTTTGCCGTATGCTTCTCCAAACGTTTCACCAACTCCCATCACTTCGCCGGTGGAATGCATCTCCGGACTTAGAATCGGATCCACTCCAGGAAACTTGGCAAACGGAAACACAGGCGACTTGATGAAGAAGCGACTAACCGTCAAATCCTTTGGCAGATCGAATCCCGCCAGAGGTTGTCCAGCCATAACCAACGCGGCAACTCTCGCCAGAGGAACGCCCGTCGCTTTCGAAACAAACGGCACCGTCCGCGAAGCGCGTGGATTAACTTCGAGCACGTAAACGCGATGATCCTTGATCGCGAATTGAATGTTCATCAGTCCCCGAACTGACAGTGCTGTCGCCAACAAACGCGTGTAGTGGCGCATTGTCTCGATGTGTTCCGGGTCAATCCTGACTGGAGGAAGAACGCATGACGAGTCACCCGAGTGAATGCCCGCTTCCTCGATGTGTTCCTGTATGGCCGCAATCACGCAAGTCTTCTCATCCGCGAGCGCGTCAACGTCAAACTCCGCGGCTCTCTCAAGAAACTTATCGATAAGCACCGGGCGATCCGGTGTGAAGCCAACGGCTGCTCGTACGTAATCGTCCAAACTCTCTTCGTCGTAAACAATCGCCATCGCGCGGCCGCCCAACACATAACTTGGCCGCACCAACACCGGATACCCGATTTCTGCAGCGACTTTCTTAGCCTCTTCACCGGTTGCGGCCATGCCGTTTTCCGGTTGCGGAATACCGAGCTCTGTTAGCAGCGCCCCAAAGCGTTTTCGATCTTCGGCGAGATCAATGGCGTCGGCCGAAGTGCCAATGATCGGAACGCCGGCTTTGTGCAAACGCATAGCGAGATTCAAAGGCGTTTGGCCGCCAAACTGAACAATTACGCCTTCTGGTTTCTCGACGTCGACGATGTTCATCACATCTTCAAACGTCAGCGGCTCGAAATATAAGCGATCGGAAGTGTCGTAATCCGTCGAAACTGTTTCCGGATTACAGTTGACCATAATGGTTTCGAAACCTGCGTCACGGAGCGCGAAGGACGCGTGGCAGCAACAGTAGTCAAACTCAATCCCCTGCCCGATGCGATTCGGTCCGGAACCGAGAATCATGATCTTTCGCCGATCGGTCGGATCAGCTTCGCTTTCACTTTCGTAAGTCGAGTAAAGATACGGCGTGAACGATTCAAACTCCGCCCCGCATGTGTCTACTCGCTTGTAAACCGGAACAACGCCCAGGCGCTTCCGATATTCGCGAACCTCGTCTTCCGTTTTCTCGGTCAGGTATGCCAAACGCCGATCAGAGAGCGCGACCTCTTTGAAAGACCGCAGGAGTTCCGCAGAAATATCTTCGAGCTTCCGGCCTTCAATTCCCTGCTGGATTTCCATGACGTCCTGGAGTTGCTCCAGAAACCATGGGTCAACCCGCGAGAGACGATAGATCTCCGCTATGGGCCATCCGTGTTGTAGTGCGTAGGTAATGTATGAGAAGCGCTGAGAGTTTGGCCGGGCGAGTTTTCTCTGTAGCTCATCATCCGAAACATCCTCAAGCCGCAGAGGCTTAACGGCTTCAAGAGACCGTAAACCTTTAAACAAAGCTTCCTTGAAAGTGCGGCCAATGGCCATTACCTCGCCAACCGACTTCATCTGCGTGCCGAGCACGTCTTCCGCCTCGCGGAATTTTTCAAAGTCCCACTTGGGAATTTTGGCGACGACGTAGTCGATTGTCGGTTCAAACGACGCCGGTGTCTTTTGCGTAATGTCGTTGGGAATCTCGTCGAGCGTGTAGCCTACAGCGAGCTTGGCTGCGATCTTCGCAATGGGAAAACCGGTCGCTTTGGAAGCCAGCGCTGATGACCTGGACACGCGCGGATTCATTTCAATCACGCGAATCTCGCCGTTATCCGGGTTAACAGCAAACTGGATATTCGATCCGCCTGTTTCTACCCCCACTTTGCGAATGATCGTTATTGCCATGTCGCGCATCGTTTGATACTCGCGGTCGGTGAGTGTTTGCGCCGGGGCCACCGTGATCGAGTCGCCGGTGTGCACGCCCATTGGGTCGAAGTTTTCAATCGAACAAATAATCACCACGTTGTCGGCGATGTCGCGCATCACCTCCAACTCAAATTCTTTCCAACCCAGGATTGACTCTTCGACGAGGACCTCGTGAACGGGCGAGGCTGCCAGGCCGGCAGCGACAATCTCTTCAAATTCCTCCGGGTTGTAAGCCGTGCCGCCTCCCGTCCCGCCCAGAGTGAAGGAGGGGCGAACGATCGCGGGATACCCCGTGCGTGAGACGATCTCTTCGGCCTCCGTCCAGGACTTTGCAAAACCGCCCTGCGGCATCTGCAGACCTACTTCGTCCATCGCCCGCTTGAATAGCATGCGATCTTCAGCAATCTTGATGGCCTCACGTTTCGCCCCAATCATTTCGACACCAAACTCTTCCAGTACGCCGGCGTCATCCAGAGCAATTGCGAGGTTCAGGGCAGTTTGCCCGCCGACGGTCGGAAGCAAGGCCTGTGGTCTTTCTTTGCGAATGATGGCGCTGACAGCTTCCACAGTTAACGGCTCTATGTACGTAACATCAGCCGTTTCTGGGTCAGTCATGATCGTCGCTGGATTGGAGTTGACCAGGACGACCTGGTAGCCCTCCTGGCGCAGAGCCTTACAGGCTTGCGTTCCTGAATAATCAAATTCGCACGCCTGCCCGATGACTATGGGACCGGATCCGATGATTAAGATTTTTTGGATATCTGTGCGCTTGGGCATCTTGGAGCAGACTTCAAACCGCAGCGAGCAAAAAGAAATGGAGTCGAAGCATTATACATACCAGCGGTGATCGACGGAATTGAAGAGGATTGTCGAGAGTTCAAGGTTGAGGACAGTCACCTTGACCGGGGCAGACTGGACCATCTTCGACAAGTCGGTGCGTGTTTGTAGCGATGAGTTCTTACGGAACCCCGACGCGTCGGGGTAGCGCTGGATGCTAGAGTCGACTTAGATAATAATCATAAGCAATACATGACACGCGAAAGAACGAACCCGGCCTGCAGTAACCTGCCTATGACTGAAGTACCCTTTAGCATCCGGCGCTACCGCGGCTGTGTGAAAACTGAAGGTACGAGTGAATAACGCTGAAAGCGTTCGCTAGCTCCAGCCCAGGGTTGCGCTTTGGCAACCCTGGGAAAGAGGCATTCATTTTTAGAAGACGCAACTCTGAAGGAGTTGCGTCGCCATTCG
>DASQKG010000178.1:0-10717 GCA_035630655.1 Pyrinomonadaceae bacterium | reverse complement strand
CTTGTTGCCTGGAGCAACGAGGTCCGGTTTGATCAAATTGTCGTAATGCTGAACTCCGTAATCGTCAGTCCAGAAGCTTCTCGTAGGACCGCGTGAGCTATAGGTGGTTACGGCATCGTCATTTCGCTGGTTTGTGCCGTAGCTATTTGTCGCCCCAACGGTAATAGCCGAGGGCTCGTTTCCTGGTGCATGAATAGCACCGTATTGCTTACGGCCAAATGCGTCTTTGCCATCATTGCCGGCGGCCGCTACAACTACTACTCCAGCATCAACCAATCTCCTGACAGCGATACAAAGCGGGTCCTTGGCGTATGAGGCGAGAGCAGGACCACCCAAGCTCATGTTCACCACGCGGATGTTGTGCAGTGAGCGATTGGAATAGACCCAATCAAGGGCACCGAGAACGACTGATGTGTAACTGCGTCCTCGAGAATTGAGGACTCGTAGGTTGACCAGATTCGCGTTTGGAGCGATCCCTGAGTAATTACCGGAGTAAAGGCCGCTGTTTCCAGCAGCCGCTGCCGCTACATGCGTTCCGTGACCGTAAGGATCGTCCACGCGGTTCTCGCCAGTAAAGTCTTTACTGTAGATGACTCGCGTACTGATTGATTTATGTTCTGAATAGATACCAGAGTCGAGGACTGCAATGCCGATGCCCGTTCCGTCTAAAGTCGTTGCCCCATCCGCAGAGTTTGAGGCAGCACGTACATCATCAGCACCCGTTGTCGAAGTGACGTGACCCAGTGCCATCAATTCATCGTCTCCGCTCACGAAGTCAACTTCGTCGAAATTAGCGAGATCCTCCAAAATGTTGCCAGGCAATTCCATGGAAGCTGAATTGAAATATTGAAAATGTTTCTTGAGTCCCGTTCCATTCCTTCTCAACAGCGAAGCCAGTTTGTTACTCATAGGGCCGTTGAACTGAACGACAACATTTACACTCCTGCCATTTCCGCTCATATTGGGGTGCCGCAGATTTCGGGCGATTTTATCGCCACCCTTATCTACGTTTTTAGGTGCGGCACCGACGTTTGAGCTCAGGACGCCGGCAGTCGACACAATGAGCGAGGTGGCGATGGTAAATGCTATTAAGATGGATTTTGCTCTTTTCATTATCATGTTCCTAAACGGTCGCCGGTTCGGCTCGGCACCCCGGTTATGAGATTTCCGGGCAAAGTCCGATTGGCAACGACTGTGCCAATAGGCTTCAGTGCCAGAAGTAGTTGATTCGTTGGACTTTAAAGAGATTCTGGAGGCGCCGAAAGTTGAAGCGTAGGTTTGAGCAGTCAAGCTGATTGAAGGGTTGAATCAATCTGATAAGATTTTGAGATGATGCAACGCGAACTTCCCGAAAAAGTTGAAAGCTATCGAGATAATTCGTGGTCACGGGATCCGGAGCTGCGAATTGAGGAAGTGAACGCCGCTGAACGGTTGGTAGACCGGGTGGGTTTCTGTTCTGCATTGACCGACTCGCGGCGTCCAGGTCCTTCTTTGTATTTAGCGGTTTGCGGCCGACGAGATGCGCATACACCTCGCAATGTGCAGAAGGACCCGGAAACCAGCCTCACTTGGACCCTTAAGGACGAACTTATCCGCCGCGGTCGTGTTTTCTATGGCAAATTGAGGGGGGCACGTGCAATCTTTGTTACTCGAAGATTAGTTCGGCACTTCAATGCCTTATTCGGCATCGCTCGCAATCAGGAAGGGGCTCTTCTATCCCAACCAGCGCAGAAAATTCTTCTAGTCCTAAGCAAAGAGTGGGAGCTATCAACAGGGGACCTGCGCGAGGAAAGCGGCATTACTGAAAGAAAGATCTTCAACAAAGCAATGGATGAGCTACAGAAAAACTTTAAGCTGATCCCAAGTGATGTGATTTACGTCCCCAAATTTACATATATCTGGTCGCTAACTGAGAGCAGGTTTCGGGACGAGCTGAACGTGCCGACCACCAAAGAAGAGGCGTTGAGGGAAATAGCGCGTGCATATCTTTTGGGTGCCGGGATGACTTGGCGCGGCGAGCTGGCGAGAGTCACTGGCTTGTCGAACACTGAGGCAGGAATTGGTAACTGGGCTCTGGTTGACGAGGGTTTCGCCGTGCGAGTTGCTCCTGGAGTATACCGGCTAAGCGAACTCGAAGTATGAATGGATGGGTAATGGACCTGAGTGTGATTCGTCACGAGAACCTACCGGTCCGGATGCTCTAACTCGCGAAGGGCTTCTCTTTCAAGCTTCGCCATTTCGAGCGCCAACGGAAATTGCTCCTGAGACGACACGAGCCGTCGCAGCATCAATTCCGTTTCACTTTGACTAAGAGCCCGATTGGCGGCAGCTTCGATCGTCTGCAGGCGCGCCTTTGCCGCCGATAGACGAGTCGCCCCTTCCTGGCGAAGGCTGTCTACTCTTTCCCGATCCGCTCTCAGGTCATCCAGTAGTTGACTAGTATCAACGCCTCTTAGATGCCGGGTACGATTGATCTGACGCTCAATTCGTAGTGCCTCTCCACGCGCTCGGGCTGAAATTCTTGTTGCCGTAAGTCGCGCGGCCAGCGTTTCGCAGTAAGCATCGGCTAGAAGCGGATTCTTAGCTTTTAATTCCTGCCAGGTTTTGCGCTCTTCAGAGGATAACTCGGTTTCGAACCAACCGACTTCGCTTGCCGTAATGCCATCCGCTGCCAAACGGTCGCGCAACCTCATACGCCAGCGCCTACGGAATAGTAAAAGCAGAATTACCAGTGCAAGCCCGACAACTAATCCAAGCCCTAATGAAACAAAGGAGAATAGAAGGTACACTGCCGCCGAATCAGTAGCAGTGGATGTCAGGAACATTAGCAGGAACACCATTGGCAGAGGGAGGCTTACCAGAACGAGAGAGAACCATGGAACCCAAATCAGTAGTTGGGCCATTCTCGCGTCTCTCCGACTGATCTTACCCGATGTCGTTTGAGTCATGCTGTCGCCAGGGAACCACGTGTTTATAAGTTAAAAGCGATCTTAACTGGCGAGTTGCTTTTCCGCCAACGCAGGCAGGTTACTGAATAACCGCCTCAGGCGCCGATGCTTGTATAATGCATCCACCGAACCGGGAGAGGGAAAGAGGAGCAAACATGAGGCGTATTGCTTTGCTAGGCATATTTGGCAGCGTTTTCTTAGCATTTCTGGTTAATACCTTTTCATCGGGCGAGAATGCCTCTGCGCAATCTCCCAGTGTTACTGCGACCGGTCCGGGGGTTTCCGCCAGGCCTGTAACCATTCCCATAACAATCCGCGTTAAAGGAACGCCGCGTGAAGTCGAATTACAAACGGTTGACTTGGCTGTCACAGAGGATGGAGATCCACAGACGATACTTTCAATTCGCGCGATGGGTTCAAATTCGCCACTTAACTTGGCCGTTCTGATTCAAGATGACGTGGTTTCGTCCATAGGCCTGGAGATTAAACCGCTGGCCGCATTCATAAGGCGACTCCCTCGTGGCTCGCGCGTTTCAGTTGGTTACCTGAGGACGGGAACCCTGCAGGTTCGCCAGAAGTTCACACCCGATCTGGAAAGAGCTGCTAAAGCTCTCCGGCCCCCTCTGGGGATGGCAAGTGCTGCCCCATACAACCCTTACGTCGAAGTTATTGAAGCGCTCAGGCGCTTTGATTCTCAACCGGCTGGACGACGTGCGATCCTGCTCGTGTCGGATGGGCTCGATATCTCTCGAGGCATTTCTTCAAGCTCTGCTGCACAAAGTGTAGATCTTGAGCGGGCAATTAACGAAGCTCAACGGCGCAGTGTGGCCATCTACTCATTTTTTGCCCCCACAACTACTTCATTAGCTAGTGGGAGCTTGATGTCCGATGCGCAGAGCTCCCTCCAAAGATTATCTGACGACACCGGGGGACAGGCTTTTTTCCAAGGGTTGGGCGTTCCCACGAGTTTCGAGCCCTTCATACGAGAGCTCAGTTCAGCCTTGGACAGGCAGATTGCGCTTACTTACTTATCGACGCATCCTGGGAAGGGATTTCACCGAGTGAAGATTAGTTCGTCGAGGCCCGATGTGGACGTGAATTACCCGAGGGGTTATAGACGCAAGTAATGGTGGGTTATTCGGTCTTACTGCACCGTTGCCGGCAATAATGAACCCCGTCTGTCCGTCGCAGTGGCCCAACCATCCGCCAACCTGCCGATCATTCCGTGGAAATGAATCTCGCCAGCTGAAAGAACGACTACTACATCACCAGCATGAAAGCGGGTATCTTCGAGCTGAAATCTTATTACTGTGGCCTGGCCGTTCGTCTGCTCGACCGTTTCATATGAAAACTCATCCGCATCAACCACATATGTTTGCGAGTTGTTAGCTACTCTCTGTTCATCTGGCATTTTATCACCTCAGGCATTACCCTTCACGACCAAGACATTTAGACCACGTCTTTAAGGTCATTGCGAAATTGTTTGTTAGCGCCGCGCGTCGGCAATTGCACGCGTTTGAATCCAACTTATGAAACTAACACTTATCACCCTGTTTGTCCTCTTCACCGCCTCGCCCTCGGTCGCTCAAAACAAGTTGCAGCTCGAGGTGCGCGCATATAGGCAGAAACACGAACACCAAATTCTTAAGGAGTTCGTTGATCTCCTCTCAATCCCAAACGTAGCGTCGGATCAGCCGAACATTCGTAAGAATGCCGAGGTGATCATAGAGATGATGAAGCGACGGCAGTTGAGCCCGCGATTGTTGGAAGCAAAAAGCACTAATGCACCACCCGCAATCTATGGGGAATGGACCATACCCGGGGCGAAGCAGACATTAATTCTTTATGCTCATTATGATGGTCAGCCGACTGATCCAAAGCAGTGGCACGAAACGCGGCCTTGGCAACCGGTGTTGCGGTCTGCGGCGTTGGAAACAGGCGGTAATATTATCGGGATGCCTTCTCCAAACACCGCAATCGATCCGGAATGGAGACTTTACGCGCGCTCTTCTTCCGACGATAAGGCTGGAGTGATGGCCATCCTAACTGCATTGGATGCGCTCAGATCAGCGGGCGTGAAACCCACATCAAATCTGAAATTCCTCTTTGAAGGTGAAGAGGAGGCCGGGTCCCCCCATCTCGCGGAGATCATCAAGCTTAACCATGAGCTTTTGCAGGCCGAGGCGTGGATCATTTGTGACGGCCCAGTTCATCAATCCGGGAGAAAGCAGGTGGTTTTTGGCGTTCGTGGTGATACCAACGTCGACCTGACGGTTTACGCTGCCAACCGGCCGCTTCACAGCGGACACTATGGGAACTGGGCACCCAATCCAGCATACGTTCTGGCCCGACTCTTAACTTCTATGAAGGATAGTGAAGGCCGCATAACCATCGCGGGTTGGTACGATGATGTCGAAGCTCTCGGCGAAACTGAGCGTAGCGCCATTGCCGAAGCGCCGCAATATGACAATCAATTAAAAACTCAATTGGGTCTCGCTAAAACTGAGGGAGAAGGGAAGACCCTTCTTGAGCTAATTAATTTGCCTTCACTCAACGTCAATGGCATGAGCAGTGGCGATGTGGGTGCTCTTGCACGCAATGTCATACCCACGACCGCAACCGCCGTACTTGACCTTCGATTAGTCAAAGGAAATGACTACCACCGGCAAGTGCAGCGACTGACAGAGCACATCCGCAAACAAGGCTTCTACATTGTCGAACGTGATCCAACACCGGAAGAACGTCAGAAGCATCCGCTGATTGCGAAGCTCATCCACCGATCAGGCGGATACAATGCTGAGCGAACACAGATGAATTTGCCGATTTCGTTGGCAGTGATCGCGGCAGTCCAATCCACGTCTCCAGATCGCATAGTGAAGCTGCCAACCTCTGGAGGTAGTTTGCCGCTATCGATTATTACTAAGAATTTGAAGACGGTTACCATTACCGTTCCCATCGCCAACTACGACAACAATCAACATGCGGAGAATGAAAACATTCGGCTGCACAATCTTTGGGAAGGGATTGAGACCTATGCGGCACTGATGACAATGCTGCATTGAATCTCAATTGGAGGAGAAGCGTGGAAAAACTAAGGCTGCCGGTGTTATTGGGCACGAATCGGAAACTTCGCAAAAGCGAATTCGTTGCGAAGTGGATGCTTGGGCAGATGGAGAAAAGATCTGACATTGAAACGCGGTTGTTCGACGTTGCCGAGTTTGCTTTACCGCAAGATAACTACGGCCAGGAACTCAAGCACCTGTTCCCGGAGTGGCGTGATGCGATCATTGCATGCGATGGCCTTGTGATCGTCACACCCGAATACAATCATAGCTATCCTGGATCGTTGAAAGCCGTGCTGGATTTGTTGCTTCGAGAATACGTTCACAAAGCGGTAGCCTTCGTTGGGGTATCGGCAGGCCCATGGGGCGGTACCCGCGCCATAGAAGCAATGGTCACGATGGTAAGAGAGTTAGGTTTAGCTTCCAGTTTCACCGACCTTAATTTCCCATCGGTTCAAAAGAAGTTCGATGACGTGGGCCAGTTAATAGACGTCGCATACGAAAAAAGAGCAGCTGATTTTCTCGATGAGCTTGTTTGGATGGCCACAGCACTAAAAATGGGCCGAACCAATGTGCCCTCGAAATATCATGCAGTTCACCCTGTGTTGTGACGATGACCTATAGCAAGCCCGGTGCGTGTGAACTGTTGCACTACCCGCGGTGGCCCAGCCGGGATGATGCTTGGAGTTTTACTCGCGCGCGCCGTGGTTGATGGCGTAGTCCTCGAGAAGCACGGAACTGCGGGAATGGAACCACGTGAAACTGCTGACCGTTTCGAGTAGACCGGCTCAAGGAGTGATATCGCCCAAGACGAATATGCGTTGGAGATGCGGCCCATGAATGTCGCCTATTGGTGGTTCGGGGTCAACCCTGCGATTCAAGATTCGGCGCGGCGGCCAACATTGTGGCAACGCCATTGTCACGTAAAAGCGTCTCGACGAAAGAATTTGCGGAGAGCACAATAACGTTCGAAGTCTTCTGACTCGACTGACTGAACGTCTTCCAAGTGTTCATGCAGGACCGCGTTATCACGGGGGTGTTTAGCCAGGCGATAGTTCTCTCTAGCCTGCGTTTTGAAGTTCGTCGATGCTCATAGGTTTCGAAAAGAGATAACCTTGACCGTTCTGGCAGTTCAGATCTCTCAGCAGTGCCAGTTGCTCTTGAGTCTCCACCCCTTCGGCCACCACATCCATGCCGAGGTTTTCCGCCAAGCTCAGAATCGTTCTCACAATTTCAACATTATCCCTATCCATCCGCATGACGAAGGACCGATCAATTTTTAACGTGTCAATCGGAAATCGGTGTAAGTAGGTCAACGAGGAATAGCCAGTGCCGAAATCATCAATACTTAAGCGGACTCCTAGCGCGCGCAACTGAAACAATAGATCTGCGGCAGATTCGAAATCATCCATCAAAACGCTTTTCGTTATCTCAAGCTTCGACGTATTTGGGTCTAATTCCGTCTCTGCCAGGATCTCTTTGACCTGCGTAACTAAATCCGGTTGCGCAAACTGCTTTGTGAGTGATGCGACGTCATCGATTCTCGTGCCTGTGTCGTGGGCCCAGAGTCACTTAAGAAGGCCCGCTGTCGAACGCTCCCGCAGTCGTCCCCAATTTCTCAGAAGGTAGCCGACAAACAAGATGGTCGCCACGGATGCGGCTAGCACTGTCCACCAGAGATACCTGAACTCCGACGAGGGGACATAGAAAAAATACCCTAGTCCGTAGAGTAGACCGCTCGTGGCTAGAACGAATGCCGACTCAAGTTCACCATCAAGCCGAAGGCGCAGGGCGAGGTAAATTAGTCCGGCAGCGAGCAAGAGCCAGAAGAAGCCGCGGAAGAGCACAGTATCGCTAAAGAAAAAGAAATAATTGGTAAACATCCTCGTCAGTAAGTTCATTGGACTTTTAATCGGACGTGGATTGTTCATGCCACTCGCTGGAAAGAAAGGCATCCATACGTGCTGCGTGCTGAAGCCGGTCAGACAGGCATAGAGTGCCGCGCGTTGTTTGAGGTAAGTCAGCGGGTTCGAAAAGAGAGCGGTGCGCCATTTTGCACGCAGCGCGCCAACCTCCTCAACGTCAGTTGTTATCTTGAGCACGGGAGGCACGCCGTAGATGAGCGAGTTGACACTACACGGAGTGTAAGTTTCGGCCAACCGCTCTCGGGAGAAGCCCTCGGCTTCGGTAAGGTATGACGGAAACTGTGTTTGCCCTGTCGACTTTGCGATGCCAGCGAGATCGTGCAGAAGGATTTGTTGATAGGGAAAAAGCGTATTGCCATCGGTCAACGCCTTGGTCGATAGGTTAACGGTGAATAGCAGTACGACGAGATATACGAGGCCGAGCATGGTCGGCAAAATTCCTCGCGCTCGATCCGGCAGATAAATCCGGAGCCCTGGAAAGAGCCGACATGTTATGAGCCCGCTCCAGAGGGCGAGTGGGAACGTCGCCGTCGCGGCGTTAAGCCGCGCGCCGGAGGCATAAAACATCAGCGGCAGCGAACAGAAGAGCGCAGCTCGCGACTTCTTTTGGTCGGCAGCGTACAACAAAGCCGCCGCGAGCAGCAGTGAGGCACCGAGACTGATGTCTTTCCAGATCGTCGTTAAAGGCGCCCATATCTGCGGCATGAATCCGATACAGGGAAAGGCCAGTGCCACCAGAAACGACTTGCTTTTGGTTAACTGCCAGAAAAGAGCTAAACCGCTCCAGAAGAAAAGGTTGTGAAACACGAGCATCAGCAAGGGCCCCGACCAGATGCGGTCGAAGATTCCCCATAGTGCCGACATCATCGGGGGATGCACATCATTGAAGGCCCACGCACGACCCTGTTGCCACTGATCAACCGAGTCGGCCGACATCAGTCCGGGCGAAAACGCGACGAGCGTTAGTACGAACCCCGCAAAACACAACGCAAAGCCGATGACGTGCTTGAATGCGTGTGCTTGTTTATCTTTCGTGCTCATGAACGTTCGGCGCTTTCCGGGCTCCGACGCGCAGCTCGCGAGACACGCGGTGCGGGCGCGCCTTAAAGATCGTTATCTCGCCGATCCTAAGGTGAGATTGGAGGGACGCGTAGTATTCGCGAAACGATGAATCGGTGAAGGCTCAATACTGGGTTAATTCGGAGCGCAAAGAAGGTTACTTCATCACACAAAAGCGATTGACGCTGACTATGTTTACGTTGTCTCGAGTAGCGCCGGTTTTGAATTGCTGGGGCGGCTAGTGGGGCTCGAACCCACGACCTCTTGATCCACAATCAAGCGTTCTAACCGACTGAACTATAGCCGCCACAAGACTTGCTTTGAGAAATGCCCCTGGCAGGACTCGAACCTGCGGCCCTCTGCTTAGCTTCCAGCATCAGGCTTTCCCTGACCGCCCGTTTGCAACGAGTTTGCTGGCTGGACTATATCTTGGACATCCCAGTCCCGGCCCGTATAGTCTCTGAGGAGCCCTCCCCCAAAACATACCTGAGAAGGTTTCCTGCGGATTACCCAATCCTCATGGATTGTTACTCAATCGAGACTGAGTACCAGAGGCTCTAAGGGCGTCCCCGCATATGGGGCCGTCCACTTAATGAGTTCTTCAAAATACTATTCCTCATTAAGGCTCCAACAAGGCAGATGCTCTATCCGCTGAGCTACAGGGGCACATGCCTGGCGCGGCGATGGTAATGCAGGGCGCCGAGCTGGTCAACTTATTGAGTTATATACGCAAAAATAAAGAGATCGCTGCACGAGAGCGATCTCTTTAAGTCTCTGGAACGCAGTTAGGCTGCTCGAGTGTGCTCTGTTGTTTCAGCGAAAACTCGGCGGCCGTTCAAGGCGTCGTCTATGATTTCTCTAACGGCGGAAGTGTCGGGATTTACGTCCATCCGATCACAAGCACGCAAATGACGCAGGATACCCTCAGTGGCGATCTCAAGCGCCACACCCCCCAGTTTCGAGTACCGCCGGGCTTGAATATGGTCGATTCTGAGAATGCGCTCGTCGAGCGGCAGATGTCTATCAAAAGTCACGGTTACCTTTTATCCTCCAATAAACCGCATATCGCGGGCTGGTTTTAAATGCAAATGTTAGATGCCGCAGCACACTCCGAGGATGCAGATCCGTTGCATTTCGCAACAATTTCGCCTCGGGAACCTGCTCTAGCCCCGACCATCCTTAAATTTAGGTGTGCAGCGAAACTGCGGATTATAGCGAATGAAAACTTCAAAAGCCAGACTTTTTTACATGTTACTTTGGGATGAGGCGGGTGGGGGGTTACGCTTTGTTCCTATGATGCATCGACACGATATTTGACAGGCTGCACTCTCAACTGCCGACGCGTCTTTGCACCTAAAATGTAAGCGCCGCCCATTGTTCATTACCAAAATGAACTTCGGGCGGCGCCTGAGATTTCTCGAGCCAAGAAAATTCGTATTGCTACATTATTTCCTGGGTAAGACTGTATCTTTCATGCCTTTGCCGACACGGAATTTTAAAGTCGTTTTCGCTGGAATCTGAATGGTTTCTCCGGTCGCTGGGTTTCTACCCTCTCGCGCCTTCCTTTCGGACTTAACGAGTTTGCCGAAGCCGGGAAGAACGAATTCACCATTGGACTTAACTTCCCTTGAAGCCAGGTTATAGAGTTCGTAAAAGAACTCTTTTACCTGGCCGCGCTTCATTCCCGTCTTTTCCGCAAAATGATTGAAAACTTCCGACTGCG
>DASQKG010000177.1:0-23237 GCA_035630655.1 Pyrinomonadaceae bacterium | reverse complement strand
GGTGGCAGCAGGTGACGGAAGGGCACAGCCGCTTTCGCACATCAGGCGGCAAAGCCGCGCGCAACCACTACCCTCAAAATTAACTCGCTGGTTGGTTGCGGTTGCATTTGTTGTCGCGACGACGTTGAGTCTTGTTTCAAGCGCCCGGGCCAGTAAGACCTTCGAGGAATACGAGGGCCGACAAATCACCGCGATTGAAATCACTTTCGAAGGCTCTCCTGCCGATCCGGCCGCCCAAGCGGAATTCCTTTCCCTCATCAGGCTGGCTCCAAACACGGAATTTTCCGCAGTTAACATTCGCAATGCTCTGCAGTTCCTGTTTGATTCAGAACGGGTAGCGAACGCGAGAGTCGAGGTATTTGACGCTGGCCCGGGTGACCGGGGTCCTATTCGTCTGCGCTTCGTTATTCAGCGTCAAGTGCAAATCGCAGACGTTAGGTTTGAGATTGGCCCAGCCAATGGCACTCCGATTCCGGAAGACGAGCTTCGTGGTCGAGTGAATCTTACTCAGCCCGGCACGCGGCTTACGAAACAGATAATTATTCGTAACACTGATGAGCTTTTGGTCTATCTGCGCGACCAGGGTTACTTCAATGCGGTGGTCGAGCCGATTGAACAACTGGATCCGACCGGCACAAGAGCCACTGTAACTTACCGTGTCACTCCTGGAGAGCAGGCTCGGGTCGAGTCATTCAACTTTCAGATCAAGGGACTTGAGCCCGCGCCGGTGCGCCCGCTGCTGAAGCTCGGAGACGGCGCACCATTCACGCGTGAGGCGTTGGGCCAGGACGTCAAAACCATCCGTCAGGCCATTATCGATAAAGGCTACCTTTCGCCGCTGCTTGACGATCCTCGTGTCGTGCGCGATCCGGAGAGCAATAGGGTGGTGATAAATCTCAAGGGTGCGGTAGGGCCAAAAGTCACTATCACCGTGCCAAACTATCCGATGAAGGAGAAGACAGCGCGCGAACTCCTGCCGGTGAAGCGTGAAGGCAACATCGACACTTCAGCGATCATCGAGGGCGCGCGTCGGATTCGAAACAAACTTCAGGAGCAAGGGTATTTCTTCACCGAAGTGACTGCTGTCTGTACCGTGACGCCGTCGACTCCCGACCTTGGAGAAAACGGCACGTCCACAACCTGCGACAATTTGAATCCCGAAACGTTGAGCGGTCGCACCGTCGAAATACGTTATGACATCGAACGCGGCCGGCGCTTCAAGCTTACTGATATTCGCATCACCGGCACTAACAAGCTCACCTATGAGGACGTTGCGGCAGACCTCAGAACTCAGAAAGCCAACCCCCTCGGATTGATTCCATTGCTGGGCTATGGGCGTGGCTACACCAGTCTGACGCTTCTGGTACAGGACCAGCGCACCATCCAGGCTTACATGCGAGATCTTGGCTATCGTCGCGCTAACGTCAACGTGCTTCAAGGTGTTTCGATCAACGGCGAAAGCTTAATTATCACGTTTGAGGTTGAAGAAGGATCTCTTACACGGGTCGCCGCGTCAGAGGTCCGCGGAAACACCATCTATACGGATGAAAGACTGCGCGAGGAATTGAAAACGGTGATAGACGCCCCCTACTCGCGATCTCAGGCGCGAGCAGACGGCGAACGGCTGGTGGCGCTGTATTCTCGCGACGGTTATGTAAATGCCCAGATGGACTTTTCTATCGTCGAGCTGCCTAAGAAGGGTGACGAGGAGCAGGTCAGACTGATTTATTCGATTACGAATGAAGGCGACAAGGTCTTTATCAATCGCATCGTTATCAACGGTGTAACCGGAAGCGCGAGTACGCAACGCACCAAGCGAGACGCAATCCTGCGAGTGATTCTGATCGCCGAGGGCGATGTCCTGCGTTCGGATCGAATCGCCGAAAGTGAGCGCGAGCTGTATCTGACTGATGCGTACCGGCAGGTGATTATTCGGTCGGAGCCGGCTGGCGAAACGTTGGCGGGCTTCAAACAACGCGATGTGATCATCGACGTCGAAGAGAAGAAACCCAGAGTGATGGACTACGGCGGCGGCTTTTCAACCGACACCGGCGCGCTGGGTTTGTTTGAGATTAGCAACGTCAACTTGATGAACAAACTGCGCCATGGAGCCATGCGTCTGCGTGCGAGTCGCAGTCAGCAGTTGTTGCGATTTGAATATCTGGATCCGCGCTTTGCACGGTATGGCGAGAAGCAGTTTGCGCCGCTGGGTGTTTCTCTCGAATACCGGCGTGATTCGACTGTGACGCGGTTCTTCCGCTCGGCAATAGACCGGGGGACCATGGGAATTGTGCAGCGGCTCGACACGGAGGGAAATGCCCTTGATGAGTTTGGTGTTCGAGGAAGGGAACCAACCATCAATCGATTCACCGCGATCATAGAAACGCGTCGAGTGCTTGATCAGAAAACACGCACAATCCTGTTTGCCCGGTATAGTTACGAAGACGTTCGACTCTTCAATCTGCAGAGTTTGGTAATCAGGCCAATTCTGCATCCTGATCGGGCCGTACGCCTTTCGCGTTTTGGGACTTCATTCGTTCGCGACACGCGCGAGCGATGCGAACGCGGTCTACTCGGGGCCGTGCGAAACCCGGATGAGGAGACGGGCGCGCCAGGTGAGGTTTGTCGTTACAACCAGTTGGATGCGACGCGCGGCGCATTCTTCAACCTTGACTACGCGATTGCTCTGCGTCAACTCGGCGGCAATCTTTCGTTCAATAAGCTGCAGGCCAGCTATCGTCGTTATCACAAAGTGAACAGGTTGAATGGCACCGTCTTCGCCGCTAATGCCACCATCGGTCTGGCGAATCTTTTCAATCCGCGTGACCGCGACGGCAATGGCCGCATCGACGAAAACGACCTGACGCTGCCAATCAGCGAGCGATTTTTCTCCGGCGGCTCAACCACTTTAAGGGGCTTCGACTTCGAAGAGGCCGGACCGCGCCTCGCGGTGATTCCTGAAGGAACCTTTTTGGATCAGGACAAGAACCCGATTTTCCTGAATCCGTTTACGGTACCAGTGGGCGGCAACGCTTTGGCAGTCGTTAACCTGGAGGCGCGTGTCCCTGTTTCAAGGTCTCTGCAGATGGTTCCTTTCTACGACGGCGGCAATGTGTTTCGACGCGTCGGCGATCTGTTTGGCAAGGATGATGATCCTGTACCGCCCGGCGATGTGTTGGCGGCTATCAATGCGGCAAACCTGCGTGCGCGGTGGGCGCACACGCTCGGACTCGGCTTTAGAATTCAAACTCCACTCGGAGGCGCGCTGGCGATCGATTACGGTTACCTGATGAACCCGCCCGAGTTTCTGATTCCGCAGCGTGGGCGAAACGGCATCTCGTTCGACGGCACACCGGCGATCTATCGGCTGAAGCGCACGCAGTTCCATTTCCGGTTTACGCAAGCGTTCTAGGGCAAAGAGCGAAGAGCAAAGAGCAAAGAGCAAAGAGCGAAGAGCAAAGAGCTAAGGGGCGAGAGGAAAATGTTATGACTATCAAATTCAGCGGCTACGGGCGACGGATTATGGCGTCCCTTTTCCTGATTCTTGCCCTTTGCCCTTTGCGCTTAGCCCTTGGCTCACCGGCCCTTTGCCCTTTGCGCTTTGCCCTTGGCGCGCAGCAGGAGGTCGTCGACAAGATGGTTTCGACCGTGAATGCCGGCGTCGTTCCGGATTGTCGCAACATCTGTCTGATCACTTACTCCGATCTGCTGTGGCAGTTGGCGCTGCAGCCCGACACGCCACTCGCCAACCCAACTTCGAAAGATCTTAACCACGCGCTCACCTTGCTTGTCGATCAGCGTCTTATCCTTCAGGAAGCCGAGAAGCTCCCATCGATTGAACCTACCCCTGAAGAGATAAAAAACTCGCGCGACGAGCTGGTAAAGTTATTTTCGTCGCTCACAGAATTTCAACAACGATTGCAACGCGTGGGATTAACGGCGGAAAAGCTGGACGAGATTATCGAGCAACGTCTCAAGATTGAGAAGTATCTCGACTTCCGTTTTCGCAACTTTGTGGTGATTACTCAGAAAGAGATCGCGGATTACTATCGCGATGTTTATGTGCCGCGCCTGAGGAGTCGCGCTCCGGGTCAAATCATTCCTACGCTTGAACAGGCTTCCGCTGAGATCGAAAAGACCCTCGCCGAAGCCAAGATCGAATCCGACACAGATGCCTTCCTCGACAGCGCCCGCGAACGTGCCGAGATCGTGATGCTGAATCCTGTATGACTTAAAGTCCAAAGTCCAAAGTCCAAAGGCAGCAGGGGCGCGAATTATTGTCCAAGGGCTTCTTGAAAACCTGAACAGCTGAGTGACTTGAAGACCCAGCGCGACTTCTTCAAACTCGACTATGAAGATTAAACATTCAAAATGTTTACGCCGGTCTACGAAGATAAGAACGAAGCGGCGGAGGAGTGGCTTTGCGCATGAGGGCGGCTTTCGCTTTCCATTCCATTGAGCGACTGAGCTCGACAAGGAATTTCGTTTCGCCTGACTCCAGCACCGCGACCGGTTCGCCGTTGTGATAGAGGATTCGGTTTGAGGTAAACGCAGTAATTCGTCCGCCGGGCGTGATGATGCCAACCAGGTTCAGAGGGTCGGCGGCGCTGACGGAGATCATGTTTTCAAGCGAATCGCCTGAAGAAGTTTGAGCCGGTGGTGTACCTACAGCGAGCGAGCCGGGCGCCGATTCCATGAGCGTGGCTGAGCGGAAACCAAAGTCAACAGTTCCGGTTCGGGCGCGACGAATGGCCCGCAACATCCCTACCGCTTCCGGAAGTGCAAACTGCTCACCTGAAATTCCACCCACGAATCGTCCGCCGCGAATCTCCCCGCGTGCTTCGAGACGATGATAAATCCTGAGTAACACACGCCACGGCAGAGCGATGCCTTCCCGCTCGAGCAAACGCTTGAATACGACCCCGTAGCGTTTGAGGAGAATGCGCGCGATTTCTTCGGCGGCTTCCGGGGAAACTGCTGCGCCATCCCTGACGAAACCGCCTCGAAAGGCCGCGCCGTTCGATGGTGCGGGGGAGACGCCCGCGGTCCCAGTAGTGCGCTGTAATAATGACCAACGGCCGGCACTCGACATTTCGTAAACGGGCTGACGATGCTTTCGTTTTGCTGCCGCTTGCGTCTTGCGACTAGCTGGTGTCAACAGCGCGCGCAGTCCGGCGAAGCTGTCTGAAATTACGAGGCCGTTCGCTACCAGGTCACCCAATGCTTCCTCGACCTGGCTGCGCAAAAGTTTTGTGCCTTCGACGATGTCTGTGAAGAAGGAGGCGCCGCGCGCGGATAGATAATTATGGACCGCTTGAGTGGTGCTGGAGAATTCGAGTTCGCTCAGCGATGGTTGTGGAAACACCGAACTCCAGATCGCGAAATTCTTTCTTTGCAACAGGGCAATGGGCGTGTTGCGGACCGGCGCGGCTCCGCGCGTTTTCTCAACCCCGTTTTCAGAAGTCGAACCCGACGAACGTGCAGGAGGTGTTAACCTGGCCCATACAACCTCACCCGACAAACACAACGCATCGAGCCACGCCGGATCGTATTCCGCGAGCCGGCTGGGAAGCAGTTCACCTTCCCACGCGGCCGCCGGCGCTTCAAAGCCTTCCAGCTGCTCGATGATTGCCCGCACACTCCCCGGCCCTTCCATCTGATGTTCGGGCGCCAGCTTTTGCCAGGCCAGAAGGTAACGGATGAAGTCGGCAGTTGAGACAGGCTCGATCTCCTGTCGCAAACGGTTCAACGTGTAACTATGAATGCGGGCAAGAAGACGGCGAGCGGACCACTCAGTTATTTCGTTGCCGGGAGTGAACTTGCCGCGAATCACAAAACCCTCCGCCTCAAGTTTCAGCAAGCCGGCTTCGACCTCGGCGTTACCAAGCCCCATCGAATTCGCCAGGCTCTCAACCGTCACCGGGCCCAGACCTTCCAATCTCCCGCGAAGCACCTCCACCATGGCGTCTTCAAACGACCATGCTTTTTCTCCCAGACTGGAGGGAGCGACGATCGGTGGCCGAAGCGCTGGTGATGGATAGATGGCTTCAATCTGTGGTAGCCGTTCAGCAGCGACCCACAGTTGCACTTTCTCCACCGGGCCCGCCTTTACTGGGACCGCGGGCGTCTCGCCCGCCCCCGTGGCCAGGTCGTGCTGAATCTCTGGATTATTCTCCCCCAACGATGCGGGCGAGACGCCCGCGGTCCCAGGTATTTCGAGTACCGCGGCGCGTCGATCGTTTTGCAGTTCCGTGAGAAAAGCCGACCACTCACTGCCTTCCTCAGCAGTCAGAAATCCCAACTCAACTAACGCATCATGTAGTTCATCAGCGTTCTCTACCCGGGGCCACGCCTCATCGCGCACGCGATCAATTGCACCCTGATCGAGCTTGCCCATGTCAGACGCGGTTTGCGGGTCCAGCCAACGCCGCTGAAACACAGCCCGCGTGCGCCGCTCCTCTAAGGGGGCATCGTCGAGATAGGCATATGGTCGAGCGTTCAATATTTCCTGCGCGAGTGGTGATGCCTCGATCACGTCGCGGGCAAACAGGTTCTTCTCGTTCCGTTCGATCGCAGTGAGCAGCCGTTCGAGGGCGTCGACGTCCATTGCCTCTTCCAGACAATCCTTGACCGTTTGGTCAACCAGAGGATGTTGGGGAATCTCGCGCGCGCCCGCCGGAAGATTCTCGAAACATGCGACTTGATCGGGGAAGATTGCCGTCAACAAATCTTCGGCATCC
Organism: Pyrinomonadaceae bacterium; assembly: GCA_035630655.1. Taxonomy (GTDB): domain Bacteria; phylum Acidobacteriota; class Blastocatellia; order Pyrinomonadales; family Pyrinomonadaceae; genus PSRF01. The sequence continues at coordinate 16,497 of DASQKG010000177.1, read as the reverse complement.
ATGCGTTGCAGCTGTGCCGGAATCTTTTTGCCGCCGCGGCGGCGCAGGACCGCCAGCGAACGCGTGACGTTCCAACGCCAGCGAATGTTCCACATCGGCGCATCAAGCAATGCCTGACACAAAAGCTGGCGAACTCCCTTGGAGTTTAAATAATGAAAGACGTCCTCGAGCGGAAAACTATGGGTTGGACCAAGCGAGAGAACGATGGCATCTTCTGTGGCGGCAGCCTGCAACTCAAAATTAAACTTCACACAAAAGCGCTTTCGTAGCGCCAAACCCCAGGCGCGATTCAGCCGGCTGCCAAACGGCGAATGCACGACAAGTTGCATGCTGCCGCTATCGTCAAAGAACCGTTCCAAAACCAGATTGTCCTGCGACGGCATCACGCCGAGGACAGCTTTGGCGCCGGCGAGATACTCGACGATCTGTTCAGCCGCGGCTTGAGAGATCCCGACTTCATCAGTCAGATACTTGATTGCCGGTTCAAGATTCAGCGATTGGGTCAGACCGGGATCGGTATTTGGCTCGGAGTCGTCAACCACCCGGACCTGAGACACCTCAACTCTGTTCGCCACTTCTTCACGCAAGCGCGACACAGACACCGACAACTCGTGCGTACGTGCGGGAGCTTCGCCCAGCCAGAAGGGAATTGACGGTGGTTGTCCGGCAGCATCCTCGACCCGCACCTTACCTTGCTCTACCCGCAACACGCGCCAGGACGTGTTGCCGAGTTGGAAGATGTCACCTTGCAAACTCTCGATCGCAAAGTCTTCGTTGACGGAGCCGATCACGAGATCGCTCGGCTCGAGGACCACTGCATAATCTGCGGTATCAGGAATGGCGCCACCGGATGTAATCGCTGACAAACGAGCGTTGCGCCGCCCGCGGATGCGTTGATTGACGGCATCGTGATGGAGATAGGCAGAACGGCGGCCGCGCTTGGTCGAAAAACCTTCGGCGAGCATCCTGATCACTTCATTGAACTTAGTTCGTTCGAGATTTCGGTATGGATAGGCCCGGCGGACCATCTCGAATAAATCAGCTTCGCTCCATTCTTCCGGCGCGGAGGCAGCCACAATCTGTTGCGCGAGAATATCGAGGGGCTGTTCGGGCAGCTCCAGCCGATCGAGTTCACCGCGTCGCACGGCGTCGAGTATCGCTGTACACTCAACCAATTCGTCTCGCGAAAGAGGAAAGATCCTGCCTTTCGGGAACCCTGCAACGGTGTGATTGGAACGCCCGACACGTTGCAGGAAGCTGGCAATTGAACGCGTCGAGCCGAGTTGGCAAACAAGATTGACGTCGCCGATATCGATTCCGAGTTCCAGGGAAGCGGTCGCAACCAAAGCACTTAACTCACCGGCCTTCAGTCTCTGCTCGGCAGCCAGCCGCTGCTCGCGCGCGAGACTTCCATGGTGTGCGGCAATATTTTCATCGCCGATGCGTTCGCCGAGATGACGCGCAACACGTTCGGCCAGCCGGCGGGTGTTCACGAAAACCAGCGTCGTCTTGTGCTGGCGGATTAGTTGCGCCAGACGATCGTAAACTTCATCCCAAACCTCGCCGGACATCACAGCCTGCAAAGGCGAATCGGGAAGCTCAATCGCCAGGTCCAGACGACGAGTGTGACCGCTGTCCACTATGGCGCAGTCAGGTGTGCCGTCGCTTTTTATGTTTGCGGCGCCGACTAGAAAACGAGCGACTTCTTCGATCGGGCGTTGGGTGGCGGAGAGACCGATGCGGACGAGCTTAGGGTGTCGGGTGTCCGGTGTCGGGTGTCGGGGAAATAACTCATCGCCGGCGTGGGAACCTGGTTGTTCGGTTTGATACTGACCGACAAGTTGCTCAAGGCGTTCCAAAGATAGCGCGAGGTGTGAGCCGCGCTTGTCACCAACTACAGCGTGGATTTCATCCAGTATTACCGTGCGTGTCGTTTGCAGCATGCGACGCCCGCCGTCGCTGGTCAAAAGGATGTATAGGGATTCAGGAGTGGTGACCACGATGTGAGGCGGCCGTTTGGTCATCGCCGTACGCTCAGACGCCGGTGTATCTCCTGTGCGCACGAGGGTGCGTATGTTCACCTCAGGCAACCCGAGCGCCCGCAGTTCTTCCTGGATGCCGGCCAGCGGGATTTGGAGATTGCGTTGGATGTCGTTGCTGAGCGCCTTGAGCGGAGAAACGTAAACGACGTGAGTGTTGTCCTCGAGCTGACCCTCGACTCCCAGGCGCACAAGATCATCAATGGCGGCCAGAAAAGCGGCCAAAGTTTTACCTGAACCGGTGGGTGCGGCAATCAGAGTATTGCGATGAGCTTTGATAGCCGGCCAGGCTTGTTCCTGCGGCTCAGTGGCCGAGGGAAAACTCTTCGTAAACCAGCGCGCTACCGCTGGATGAAAAATTTCGAAGTTCATGGGTTGGGAAATTATAACCCACGAGGCAGGAAATTGCACACATGAAACATTGGCCTAAGACTGAAAAGAACATCCGCAGATTAAGCAAATTATGCTGATTGGGCAGAAACAGTTTAAAGTAAAACCCCACCCAAATAGCTTCTGACCTGCGATCATATTCGTCGGGATCGCTCTGCGTTACGAGATGCTGTCGGATCAAGTCACGCCTTTGGTGGCGGCCCGGAGCCGCCGCCTAGTCTGCGTACTATCGCCAGGCGCCGAGGATCGCGCCCATTACAGTGAAGGCTACAGTCATGTAACCGCAATTGATCAAGATGTATGCCCACGATTTGTTTTCAAATACGCCGATGATAGCGATTGCCATGGCGACCCAGCCGAAACCGGCCAATGCTCCTGCGATCATTCCCCAAGTCAGGTCGGTTGTCGGGCCGGCGAGAAACATCGCGAGATTCAACGCCATGACTAAAGAAAACACAAATGACCAGCCAAACATTCGCGCCTTGCTAAAGGTTTGTAGATCGGCCTCCGAAAAATTGTTGGCCCGCATCCAGGCCTTGCCGAAAAGCATTGGGGAATACCAGAGCCCGCCGAGAATAAAAATTGAAAGCGCCGCGACGATCACAGCGAGATAGTTGATGTTTGAAAGGTCCATAGTTTGACTCCATGTACAGGCATTCCTGCCTGTCTTCGATAAGTTTGCCTGTCGTGACAGACTTGCAGGTGCCGAATGGCCTTCGTGCCACGCGTGACAGACAGGAATGTCTGTCCTACTTACTCGGCGGAGTCTAAGGAAAACATCGGACCGTGTATTGTAAAAAATTAACCTGGCGGTGCGGGCTGGTAGCCTCTTAGCGGGAATTAGTTGATGGGGATGTAATTTACGTAGTCGCCGCGTTGTTTCAAGTAGGCGGAAGGGTTGAGTCCTGAGAACGTCTGAAACTCGTGGATGAAGTGGGCCTGATCGTAATAACCACAGTCAGCAGCAATGGCCGCCCATTCAATGTCTTTTTGTTGCTCAATCAAGTTAACGACTTTCTGAAATTTGCAGACGCGGGCAAAGCTCTTGGGCCGTAGGCCTACAACCTTCTCAAACTGCGAAATCAAATGCTTCTGGGTTATGCCGATCGTATTGGCCAGGTCTCGAATGGCGAGGAACTGCGGCGAGTGCTGCAACTGATTTACGGCGTAACTAATTAACCGGTTCGACTCGAGCGACCGTCGCGCTTGACCCAATAGAAACGACTCGAGGTGTAGTAATCGCTCGTCCGGTGATTCAATCCCTATCAATTGATCCCGAACCTCGTCTACGAGGCCGCCCCAGATCAAATCCAGCTCCGTTACAGTCTCGCTGAGTTCCGAAATTGGAAACGAAAAAAACGGATAAGCGCGGCCCGGCCGGAAACGGATGCCAACCATAGATTGGTTTGCCATCGCGCCAATGACGATGTAACGCGTCCGTTCGCCGGAGATCCATCCCTTGCTGACCGTTCGAAAGCGCTGTGAAGCTTCGTCGTCAAAAATAGTTTTCGGAGTGGTGTCCAGGTCAATGATCAGCTCAATCGCGCCGTCCGGCAGAATCTTTTCGCGCGTATACCCTGATGCAAAACCCTGGACGAGCCAGATGTTTTCTACAAATTGAGAGAGTGGCGACTGGGGGAAATGGAGTTTGTGAATCATGACGCGAGATATCGGCGGATTACGCAGATTACACCGATTTCAACTGAGGCCGTTTAGAGAATTTCGGTCTGGATCCGCTATCCGTACCCAACTCTTATACCTAATCTGCGAAGCAAATCCCGACCAAACCGTTGAAACGGTTCTCCTTCTTAGTCACGGATCCTGATCACCGGGCTAAAGCCACGGTGCTAATAATATCGCTCCGCGCGGCTGAACGCTTGCGTTTTGGTTGCGGCCCAGGCTGCGCTATGAAATCTGTGGATAGTCATTCGAATTGTTTTTTGAACACGTCAAACTGATCGCGAAGCTGTGCGACTTCGGTTTTCAGGTTTTCGACCTCAGTTTCGAGCGCGGCCACTCGATCGCTCTGGCTATCGACACGTGACCGGCTTCGGCTTGATGTAGCATCTTCCGGCAGTGAGTCGACAGAGACCTCTCCGGAGAGCAGATGCGCCACGCGAGCTTCTTTCTGTCCGGGCTGGCGCGGCAGACGCATAATCAATGACTCCGGTTCGCGAGAAACGAGCGAGTTTAAGGTCTCTTCAACTTCTTCCAATCCGGAAAACTCGTAGAGACGCGCACCATGTCCCCGCAACTCACCGACCGTCTGGGGCCCGCGAAGCATCAGTACACACATGACCGCCATCTGCGGTTTGCTCAAGTGCATAACTTCGGGCATAACGTGCTTGTACTTCGGGACCCGGCTGGTGCTGCCGTGAAAAACGTAAGTCAGGTTTTTCTCGCGCAAAGTTTCCAGCCCCTGGGCCACATCGGTTTCCGAGTAGGATGTGACCGGGTTGCGATTGTTCTTTTGATTACACGCGAGTGTCAGGGCATTAAGTGTCAGTGGATAATACTCGGGCGTGGTGACCTGCTTTTCTACCAGGCATCCAAGCACACGCACTTCAATGTCATTCAGGATTGTTGTCACTAAAGTTGGTTTACCGCCGATCTCAGTTGATGAACTCCAAAGAACTCTTCAAATACTTCATAAAGCTCTCCCGTGGTTTGATGTAGATGTTCATGATGGCGGCAAATCGTAACGCAAACTGTTAGTTTGCGGAACCGTTGAAATTTTGCATCTTTCAAAACATGACGCACCCGCGCAGGCAGCAGAACGAATACGATCCACGAAAGGACACGAAGTAATACGAACCATGAGTTCTTTTCCTGTCGCTTCGTGTGGATTCGTGGATCGTTTTCGGGGTTTGCAAAAACTCGATACGCACCGCCGCAAACTAACAGTTTGCGTTACAAATCCTTCGCGCACCTGAATCCTGAGACCATCCAGCGCTCGTGCGCGTGAAAGAAGTTTCGATAGGTCGAGCGAATGTGTAACTGCGGCGTGGCGAATGAGCCGCCACGCAGGACCTTCTGATTCACAAACCACTTATCGTTGTATTCGTCAAACTCGGACTTAAAACCTGGGTAAGGAACGTAATCGGAGGTGGTCCACTCCCAGAGGTCGCCAATCATCTGGTGGCAATTGTATTTGCTCTCCCCTGCGGGAAAGGAACCGGTAGCCGCCGGCGCCCAGAGACCGTTTTCGAAAAGATTTGCTTTGGATGAGTCCGGCTTGTCGTTACCCCAGGGAAACGCCAGGCGACCGTCTGTGCCTGGGTCGTGTGTAGCAGCCTTTTCCCATTCAGCTTCTGTGGGCAAACGTTTGCCGGCCCATTTCGCAAACGCTGACGCCTCGTGAAAGCTGACGTGTGAAACCGGCTCGTTGGCTTTTTCTGACGCCGGATGAAGACCCGTGAAGTCGCGGATCATCCATGCGCCGTCGTGAAATTCCCAATACATTGGACCGAGCCAGTGGTCGCGATTCACTACCTCCCAGCCTTCAGAAAACCACCAACGAAAATCCTGGTAGCCATTGTCGCGCATGAACTCGAGATATTCGCCATTTGTGACCAGACGACGATCCAGGGCGTAGTCCTGAAGGAAAACCTGGTGCGCGGGCTTTTCGTTGTCGAAGGCGAAATCGTAGTTTTTGGAGTCGCGTGACTTTTCGTGATCTACGCCCTCCCTAACGGTCGGGCTACTGCCCCGAAGCGAGGGCGGGCTACTGCTCCGCGTCGAATATCCCAGCCAAAACAGCCCACCTTCGATCTCCGCCATGCCGTCGACTTTCACCGTTTCCCGCGGCGCGGCTTGAATTGGCGCTGCAAACTGATCGCAAAGGAGGTGCTTGATGTCGTAAACCAGCAATTCCTGGTGTTGCATTTCGTGCTCGAGTCCCAGGCGGGCGAGAGACAGAATCGTTTCTGAGTTCGAATGGCCCTCGATCGTGTCCAGAAACTGGAGCATCTGTTCGTCGATGTGATTGCGGTATGCGACTGTCGCTTTAACGGTAGGCCTGGACTTAGTCCCACGCTTGGGTCGTTCGATACGCGCGCCGAATCCTTCGTAGTAGGAATTGAAGTAGAAGAGAAACTCTTCGGAATAGGTCTGGTATCCGGCCTGGTAAGTCCGCAGCAGCGTTTCGAAAAACCACGATGTGTGGCCGATGTGCCAGCGTGGCGGACTCATATATTCCGCCGTTTGAATTACGTAGTCTTCGATCTCGAGCGGGGCCACGATCTGCATTGTGCGCGCGCGCACCTCACGGTAAAGCTCGATTATTGAGGGCGCTGCAACGGCCGGGGGTGCTGGAATACTGGATGCCATTTAGGTTACTTAAGGATACTTCGTTCGAACGTGTCGACCAAACCAACCCAGGAAAACACCGGATGATACGGTCCACGAAATACACGAATCAACACTAAGGGTGTAGTTTTAGTGTGATTAGTGGATCGTCTCATCGCTTCATTTGAAGTCACCTGATACCCAATCAATCGACCTGGATGGAGCGTTCGGATTTATCTATTACCCGGCCGACAATGCCGGCGAAGGGATATTGTTCATTCAGACGCAGAAGCAGTGCGCGACCTTTTTCTGGCGCGACTGAAATCAACATCCCACCCGCCGTCTGCGGATCAAACAACAGCTTTACGAGATTCTCGTCAACCGAGTCGTTAATCCTTACGTCCTCTCCAAGATACTCACGATTAGTTTTGTTTCCGCTGGTTAGCATTCCAGCGGCCGCCAGCTCCAAGGCGCCCTCAAGCAGAGGCACCGCCGCGCCGTCGATTTCAATAGTGACCTTACTGGCGCAGGCCATCTCCCAGGCGTGGCCGAGCAGGGCGAACCCTGTCACGTCAGTTGCTCCTTTGACACCAAACTCACGCATAGCTTCGGCGGCGTATCGACCCGGGGTCAGCATGGTCTCAACTGAGAGCGCCACAGTCTCAGGGGCGGCTTTGCCGAACTTGATTCCGGTGGAAATCACGCCTGTACCGATCGGCTTGGTCAGAATAATGACATCGCCCGCCCGCGCTCCTGAATTGGTTGCAATCTTCGAAGGATCGATTACGCCGGTGACCGCATAGCCAAACATGATCTGCTCACTGTCGACGCTGTGGCCGCCAATCAAAGTCACGCCGTATTTGTTCAACGTCTCCAAACCGCCACGCATGATTTCGCCGAGTATTGCCGGGTCAACGCCTTTTTTTGGAAAGCAGGTTATTGCGAGCGCGGTCAATGGAGTGCCGGCCATCGCCCACACGTCGTTAATGGAATTCAATGCGGAAATACGACCATAGTCATATGGGTCATCGACGATGGGCGTAAAGAAGTCGACGGTTTGAACGATCGCGAGGTCGTCGCGCAGTAGATACACTCCGGCGTCGTCGGCTGTGTCAAAGCCGACCAGCACATTTTCATTCCTGGGCTGTGTTGGTAGCCCGCTCAACACCTGAGCGAGTAAGCTCGGTGACAGCTTAGCCGCTCAACCAGAGCACGAAACCATTTCAGTAAGACGCATTGGTTCTCCTTTCCCGTGACAACGAGTCGTAGAGTTGAGACATCTTTATAACAAATAGTGCGGCAATTATCTTGTTGGACCTAAGAATGTCCGACACACTTTAGTTTGTCGTGTCGGGGAGCAGGGATGGTGGGACTTAGAAGCGCTAAACGTCCCAAATTTTTTAACAGGTCTTCAACCTAGCGGCGACAAACTAAAAGTGTGTCGGACAATATACTCGTTTGAGGAGACACAATGAACTCAACGCTTCGCATGCTTCCAGTTGTCTTTTTCTTGCTCTCATCTGTCGTAGCGGCGGCCCAGACGCCAGAGATGCTGGCGCATTTCGACTACGACAAAAACGCGCCGCTGGGAACCAGGGAAATCGGCGTCGAGAAACGCGGCGACGTCACAGTTCACGACATTACCTACGCCAGTCCAAAGGGGGGCGTCGTGCCCGCTTACCTCGTCGTGCCGAAAGGGAAGGGGCCATTCGCAGCGGTCGTCTGGGGACATTGGTATTGGGGCAACTCGCCAATGCGGAATCGCAAGCAGTTTCTCGATGAAGCGGTCGCCCTGGCGCCGACGGGCGTCGTGGCTTTGTTGACGGACGGGCCAATCGCCCGACCCGGCCATGTACCAAACAGAGAACCGTTGAACGAACAGCAGGTTACCGATCTAGTTCAGCAGGTGGTTGATATGCGCCGCGGCGTCGATCTGCTCCTGGCGCGAAAAGACGTTGACCCAAAGCGGATTGCGTTTGTTGGGCATAGCGCCAACGGAGTGATCGGGGCTTTCTTGAGTGGGGTCGATAAACGGTTTAAGGCTTTTGTCCTGATGGCCGCTACCATGTCGGACGAAGTTACGAAGAAGACACCGGAATACGAGGCTTACCGCAAAGAAGTGGGCCCCGAGAAATTCGATGCTTTTGAAGCGAAATATTCCTGGGCCGATCAGGGCAAGTTTGTTTCTAAGGCCACGCCGGCGGTGGTGTTTCTTCAATACGCGACCAAGGAGAAGTTCATCACAGCGGAACGCGCCAAGCTGTACGCAGCCGTCGTCAGTGAACCAAAGCGGTTCAAGCTTTATGACGCGCCGCATGCTCTGAATGCTGAAGCTCGGCGCGACCGGATAGCGTTTCTGTCAGAGCAACTAAAGCTCAAGCCACTGGCCCCCGACATAATCGCAAGGATTCCTGATCTTTATCAGCCCGCGACGCAGAACTGAGAGAACGAAGCCGACTTTTGAGTGCGCGCTCCGTTGGGTACCGCGGCTTTGCCGCCTTCCGTGCGGTAAGCTCTGCCTTACCGTGAGGCACTAATTTTGAAGAGGCTATGCCTCCGAGGCTGAGGCGTAGCCTCAAGGGCTAAAAGCCCGTCGGAAAGGCAGAGCCTTTCCGCACGGAAGGCCGCGAAGCCGCGTGGCACGGAAGCCTGGAAGGCACGTTGCGCACGGAGGGCGGCGAAGCCGCGTTCTGCATGGAGGGCAAAGCCCCGTGCCGAATGTCTGAAGATGGCAACTAATCCAAGCATTCGTGTCGGCCCGGCAGGATGGTCTTACAAAGACTGGGAAGGCATCGTCTACCCGCAAAAACCGGGCGCGAAGTTTGATCCGCTGGAGTATCTGGCCCGCTTCTTCGACACAATCGAAATCAATAGTAGTTTCTATCGACCCTTCTCGGTTTCCACTGCAAAGTCCTGGGTACGCCGAGTTGCTGCGGCCAAAGATTTTCGGTTCACTGCCAAACTTCATCGCGTGTTCACACATGAACGCGGTAAAGCTACGGCGGAAGACGAGAAGGCCGTCCGTGAAGGGATTGATGTGCTCGCGTCGAATGGCCAGCTGGGCGCGGTGCTGCTCCAGTTTCCGTGGTCTTTCAAAAACACTGACGAGGACCGCGTTTACCTTTCAAGGTTATTGGAAAAGTTCAAGGACTACCCATTGGTAGTCGAGGTCCGGCATACCTCCTGGAACAACCCGCAGATTCACGAATGGCTGGAAGAGTTGCGAGTCGGAATATGCAACATTGACCAACCGCTGTTTTCCAGGTCGATCAAGCCGGCTGCGACGACCACTTCGCAAGTTGGTTATGTACGATTGCACGGCCGGAATTATCAGGATTGGTTTCGGGAGAAGGCGCCCCGCGATGATCGCTACAACTATCTGTATACCATCGACGAGCTCGAACCGTGGATTACGAGAATCAGGGAAATTGCCGCGAAAACAAACGAGTCTTACGTGATTACTAACAACCACTTCCGCGGCCAGGCGGTGGTGAATGCTTTGGAGATTAAATCTACTCTCGAAGAGCAGAAAGTAGTAGGACCCGGCCCTTTGTTCGAAAGATACCCGCGGTTGTGGGATTCAGCCGCAACGGAACCTTGCCGAACGAAAAGGGACTTGAAACTCTTTGAGTTATGAGCGGACTAGGAGACGAAGTTGAGCCGAGAGAAAATACTACATCGGAGTTGATAAATTAACCGGCTTAGTTTTCAATTGGGGCCACGGTGCAGGAAACGTCGGACCGGGGTAGAAACTTCTTATTAAAGGGCAGACCATGACTATTGGACTTGTCACTGATGGCAGAGAAAGCACCGGTGACAGGGTAACCGCCATGAAATGATCATCAACCAGAACGATATTGAAGAGCTCGATCGGTATCTTGAAGATTTTCGGGCGTTTGAAACAGGCGAGGGTTGGAGTCCTGATGAACCGAGTGTATCGTTCTTTGGGGAACGACCTCACTTACTGCTGCCGCTTGGCTTTGACCAGTCCCGCTTTATCCTTCCCCCCAAAGATGTCGATACCTCCGACCCCAACTCCTCCTTTGAAGCTGACTTGGCCAAGACTGCTGAAGCGCTCTACGGAATACCGGGAATGGATTTCACTTTTGGAGTTGAATGGCTTTATAGCCAGTCAAGAAAGGGGGCGTGGTATTGGTTTGAGGGCCTTGATAGCAATCATTTGCTTTTCCGTGGACCGGCCGCCGATCCTAAACTTCAATTCTCCGTGGACGATCTTTACCGTTCCCTCCGCCGATTGACGGTATCACCCGATTCCGGCTCTCATACACTATGGCTTCCAGGCCTATGGACGCCCAAATTTCAGAATGACACCCGACAATTCCTGGATCAGCAGGTTTCGGCACTGTTGCAAGAAATCTACAAGGAAGGAAAGGCTCTCAGCGAGATTCGCCCCCGCCAGCTTGAGGAGCTAATTGCAGAACTGTTGCGCGATCATGGGATGGCGATCCACATCACGCCCCAGACACGCGATGGTGGACGGGATGTGATTGCGCGCGGCGAGTTTGTTCCTGGAGAGCCAATGATCCTGGCGGTCGAGGTGAAACAGAAACCAGTAGTAGGTATTCAGGATCTATACAATTCCCTAAAAGCTAACGAAGATTATCCTGCTTTGCTTCTCGCGACTTCCGGGCGGTTCTCAGCTGGTGTCATCCAAGAGAAGAAACGCAGACGCAACGAGCTAAGGCTTATACTAAAAGACGGTGTTGCGCTGTCGCAATGGATCGCAATGTACGGCGCTAAGCGAAGTACGTGAGCTCGAAAGCCGATGTCGGTTAGTTATTGCCTATCAGCTGGGCGAAAGAAACCGGCAAACCGTCCGGGTCGATGGCCACCGCTAAGCGAATTCCTTCACCTTCCCTTTGCGTCGGCGGCATTACGAAGTTAATTCCTTTTGCCTTAAGTTCCTCGAAGGTTTTGTCGACGTCTTCGACGTTGAATCCAATTGAGCAATGTCCGGCTTGTTTCGAAGGGTCACCGGCCGGTGGACCTTTCGGTGCGACGCCTCCACCATGCAACGCCAGCGTCGTTGTGCCGGTTTGAAACTCAGTCCACTCAGGCGATTGAAACTTCAAAGGAATCCCCAGCTTGTCCCGGTAGAATTCCACCGAACGATCCATATCAGAGACAACAACCATCGTGTAGTCGATTTGCTTGAACATTTTTGGCTCCATTTTAAACGTAAAGGTAAGACTAAGTCGAACGCATCAATCTACTTCCGGCGCGTCTTCCCGTCACCGGTAGCTACGATGATGTCAAACTCTTCTTTGGTAAGGGGCATAACAGAAAGCTGCGACTGCCGAATCAGCGGCAGCTCAGCCAGTCGCTTGTCATAACGTATTGCAGCCAGGAGAACCGGGTTCTTCAATGGTCTAATTGGTTTCAGGTCCACCGCAACCCATTGCCCATCATCAGCGGTCGGATCCGGATACGCACTTTTCACAACTTCCGCTACACCTACCACCGCTTTGTCTTTTCCAGAGTGATAAAAGAGCACTCGTTCGCCGTTTTTCATTTCGCGAAGATTGTTGCGCGCCTGGTAATTTCTCACGCCGCTCCAATCAGTTTTTCCGTCCTTTACGAAGTCATCCCACGAGTAGGTTTCAGGTTCCTGCTTGACCATCCAATATCCGCTCTTCTTAGTCTTCATTTCACTCTCCTGGTGAGACAGCGCCCGACCCTAACGGGCCGGCTGCTGCCCAGTTGTTAATTCTTGCCCGCTGGATGGTGACAAACTAGAATGTCCGGCCCTAATTAGGCCGAGACAAATAGGAGCAGGGAATTATGCTTAAAGAAGGAAATGTTGCGCCCGATTTCAAGGCCACGAATACGAAAGGTGAAACAATACGCCTTAAAGACCTGCGCGGGCAAAAGGTCGTCCTCTATTTTTATCCCAAAGACGATACACCCGGTTGTACTAAAGAGGCTTGTGCGTTTCGAGATGCCTTTTCCCACTTCAAGAAGCGAGGTATAGAAGTAATAGGAGTATCAACCGACAGCGCGGCTTCTCATCAGAAGTTTACGACCAAATACAAACTTCCTTTCACACTGCTGGCTGACACCGAGCATTCCATCGCAGACGCATACGGAGTGTATGGTGAGAAGAAGTTTATGGGTCGCACGTATATGGGCGTCAAGCGGATGACCTTCCTGATCGACGAAAAGGGCAAGATCAAGAAGATATTCGAAAAGGTCAAACCCGATGAGCACGCGCGAGAAGTCCTTGAATCCTTCTAGACTTACGGCACGCGTCAGGCGCGGCTAGGCTGCCACCCAGCCGCCGATTTTCTCCGGTTCACCCTCGGGATTTCTCCCGGGCATTAAGCCCTGAATTGCACTAAAAGAACTCGGCACATCGCGTTTTCGTTGGGGCACGTCGAAAACATCCTCGCGCAGTGGGGCGGGCGCCGATTCATTCAGGGAATAGACCCGGACATTATTAACCATTTCGGTTTTGATTTCCCGTGTCCATAAAAGCAGGTTGGCGAGCGCGTCACCAATCTCATCCTTGCCCATTCTGGTCTCTTTGACAATATCTGCTTGTGTTCGAGCGCCTTTCTTAATTGCCTCTCGCACACGTTCAACAGGGGACAACCTACTCAGCATTCGTGGTTGATTTCCCGAGGCTTCGCCATCGAGGAACGAACCGCCTTCCGCGAGCGGTTGTCCGACGTAACGTTTTCGGGCCGATCGATATTCTTTAAGCGCCCGGCGGCTGTCGGTTACTTTCTTTCGAATGCATCCCTTGCAATACAGGTTTCGTCCGTCTTTTCGCGCGCGACAAACACCAAATTCAGATAAGGGCAGCTGCAGAGAACAAATTGGGCAATTCTTTGTGGCAATATCAGGGGCTTCCGTCATTTCAACGCTCCAATCAAACTTATGAATTCGCAGTATTCCCCGATAGCAGAGACACTTCACCCGTATCGGGCTTGATCTGTCTCCCGACCGCAGATTGGCGTTGATTGAATAGGGGTGATTACACCGTCAGAGTAGCAGGGTGTTCACCTGGGTTCGCCTGAGCTTCTTCATTTGCTGAAGGGGGCTCACTAATCCCTGATTTGGAGTTGCGTAGCAGGTCAGCGGGGCAGTCAAAATTTATAAGAGCAATTAACCTGCAAACAATACAAAACAAAATCAGGTCCAACTTTTCAACGCTTCACTCGGGGCATCGCTTCTAGCGAGGGGAAGGCATTATAGTGATCGAAAACTTTTTTGCAACCCCTTTTTCGATCATCGGTGGTCCATAAATTCGTTCACGAAAACTTGTTATTAACAGCAGCGATGAATCGCCAATTTTCGTATCGCAAACAACTCTCTTGCGTGAGGATAGATGATCGGTTGAAGAAGAATCTCAATTGATCAAATAGCGCGCAGGACAAATGAATTTTCGTTTTTGCAAAGAGGAATTGGCGCGAAAACAATGATCTTTAAAAATGCGGACAAAGCGTTCGCCCGTTGTTTCACCCCATACTTTCCACTACTGCGCGCGTGGTCCTACAATCAGTAGTCTGGTGCTGCCAGGGCAAGAATAATATCGACGTGGTTGTGAAGAATCGTTTGTTTGCAAAAGAATCAGACCTCAATTCGACAAACAAAATATTGTTGAACTGTAATTAAGAATTCACGCGGGGGCGGGTAGTAATGAGACATGCAAACGCCGTTAGCGATCTTTCAAACGATACACAAACTTAAGTCCTGACCACACATCATTCACCGCACAAATTTTTACATCGACGAGTCCTTCAGCCAGCCCAAACTTTTGCACGTTGTCGAACGAAAGATCGGTCACCACCCCAGAGCTCTTTTTCGGCCAGGCGACCCAGAGCATCCCGTTTGGCGGCAACTTGGCCATCATCCTGGGAAACTCCTTCATCAGCTTTAGTTCCGAATCAACAAATAAGAGGATTAGATCGAGTTGTTTAGGTAAGTTTTCGGTGGCGACGGTGACATTTGCCGGCAGAGGCCCGAGTTCCTTTTGAAAGGCTTTGGGTGAATTGGCTAAGCCTACGCGAAAGCCTTCCTTAATCCCCAGCTTCTTAACCAGTGGTGTTCCAGAGTAACCTGCCATAATTAATTTTCAGATGTAATGCAAACTGTTTCAACGTAACGCATACTGTTAGTTTGCGGACCTCGCATTAGAAAGTATTGGTGTAGTTTGATTCAGAACCCCAATTACAGAACTCAGCGCGGTCGCGCGGGATCCTTAGGCTACGCAAACCTAAGTAATTAGGCCTTTGTAATGATTCAAGAACCAATCGTTGCTTCAACTTCGTAAATACAATTAGTGATACTAGTTCAACCGTTGAACAGCAATGTTAATCAAGAAGCCTGAAGATATTAAGTCGAGCGAAATCACGGATAAGGAGGTTTATCTGAACCGTCGCTTATTCATGCGTAGCGCCGCGCTCGTAGCTACCACAGCCGCGACAAGTCTTCTATATCGAAAGCTCAACCCGGCTGCGGAGGAAAAGCCCGCCGGCGAGAAACTGGTCAATGTTCAAAAAGCTCCAAACGACGAAGCCGTCCAGCAGGGGTTTAAAGTTACCGATAACCTGACGCCGATCGAAGACATCACTAACTACAACAATTTCTACGAGTTTTCCACCGACAAGCGCGGGGTTGCGCGCGAAGCAAAGCGGTTTGTGACTCGACCGTGGAGTGTCGTAGTCGATGGTTACGTAAATAAACCAAAAACTTTTGACCTGGAGGAACTCTTGCGGTTTCCGCTCGAGGAGCGGATCTACCGCTTGCGCTGCGTTGAAGGCTGGTCAATGGTAATTCCATGGCTGGGATTTCCGTTGTCAGCTTTGCTCAACAAGGTTGAGCCTACTTCTCAGGCAAAATACGTCGCGCTCCAAACCCTTCATGATCCGAAACGTATGCCAAACCAGATGACCGGTGTTCTCCCCTGGCCTTACGTGGAGGGGCTCCGGTTGGACGAGGCTATGCATCCACTCACGATCCTGGCTACAGGCCTTTACGGGGAGACTCTGCCGCCGCAGGACGGTGCTCCCGTTCGGTTGGTGGTTCCATGGAAGTATGGCTTCAAGAGTATTAAGTCGATCGTGAGGATTAGTCTGGTTGACCGCGAACCGCCGGCGACCTGGAACATTCAGGCTCCTCGCGAGTACGGTTTTTATTCAAACGTTAATCCGAACGTGCCGCATCCGCGTTGGAGTCAGGCTTGGGAAGATCGCATCGGCGAATTTCGGCCGCGCCAGACGTTGATGTTCAACGGCTACGCGGATCAGGTGGGGCATTTGTATACAGGAATGGATTTACGAAGGAATTTCTAATTACTTAGGAGGCGCCCGCTTACATTGAAGTTAGTAGTCAGCAACAGATCAAGATGAAAGACGTGCGGTTTTCGAAGTTTGTGCTTTTGGCCAACGGCCTGGCGCCGTTTGCTTTGCTGCTGTGGGATGTTTACCACAAGCGTGTAGGCGCCAATCCGCTGGAGTTTGTTACGCGTACCACGGGCATGTTAACCCTCGTGTTTCTTATGCTCGCGCTAGCGGTTACGCCTGTGCGCCACATCACTCGCCTAAACTGGCTGGTCAAATTTCGCCGCATGCTTGGACTCTTCGCCTTCTTTTACGGGCTTCTTCATCTTGGGACGTATCTCGCCTTTGATCGCTACTTTAACTTCAACAGCGTCCCTGGAGACGTAGCGCAACGTCCGTTTATTGCGCTGGGAATGCTGGCATTCTTCCTGATGGTGCCTCTCGCAATTACGTCGACCAACAACATGGTCAAGCGT
>DASQKG010000176.1:0-10785 GCA_035630655.1 Pyrinomonadaceae bacterium | reverse complement strand
TTCGCGCCAGCGCGATCGCGGTTTCCGGTTCACTGAATTCGTCGATTAACTTCTGATCCGGAATCAGTTTCAACGCACTCGATTCCCAGATGGACCACGCATGCGCGGCTTCTGCGCGTACTGATGCCTTCTCGTTAGTTAAGAGTCGATAGTAAGCGCCAATCATGTCGTGTCGTTCATCTTCAGGAACGAGTCGAACAAAATCTTCCCAACCGTCGGGAAAGATCGCGCTCGCGCCCCTTGCCCCCCTTGCCCCCCTTGCCTCGTCGCCGTCTTCATAAAACCCCTGATAAAACCATAGCGTCTCATTCGCGCGGCCGAGAAAGATCCCGCGCAGTACCAAACCGGTCACCCTTTCCGGATGCGTCTCGGAGTAAGCAAGTGCCAGCGTGCTGCCCCAGGATCCGCCAAAGACCAACCACCGCTCGATTCCAAGGTGCTCGCGTAGTTGCTCGATATCGGCGACCAGATGCCAGGTAGTGTTGTCTTCAAGAGAGGCGTGCGGAGTGCTCTTTCCTGAGCCACGCTGGTCAAAAAGTACGACGCGGAAAGCCCCAGGGCCAGAAGTGTCGAAGAAGCGTCGATAGTCCGGGACTAAACCCGCACCTGGTCCACCGTGGAGAAAAACTACGGGCTTCCCTTCTGGGTTGCCGCATTGCTCATAGTAGAGCTCATGAACGGGAGAAACCTTCAAACGTCCAGTATCGAAAGGCTCAATCTCAGGGTACAGTGTTCTAAGTTCGCGCATACTGATCCTCTCCGGTTCATTCGCGGCCGTTTAGATAGGGCACTTGTGCCCGGTCGCGCGCAGTGACCTTGGCCATCGACAATCGCGCAATCCTAATCGGCGCCGAGCCAGGCGCCAAGGGCCAGGCCACAAAGTTCGAAGTTGTGCGCTCGATGTCCGACAAGATTCAGATTGTCGTTGCGCCGACAAACTAAAGGAAGCTCTGAACAAGTCAGATCTTGATTTGTACCGCGAAGCGGTTACGTAGTTTAGCCCAGGGTTGCCGCGTGGCGCGGCTACCCTGGGATCGAATTGTGGAAGAGGCCCAACCCCAACGGGGTTGCGTCTTAACGGTGCTAATCAAGCGCATAGTCAATGAATCACCTTGAATCGCCTGACCACGCCTCGAAACCGACACAACCCCGTTGGGGTTGGGTATCGTTAGATTCCTCTTACCCAGGGTAGCCGCGCAGCGCGGCAACCCTGGGCTACGTTACATAACCGCTTCGCGGTACAAATCAAAGACCTGACTTGATCAGAGCTTCCTTTAGTGCATCAACCGATGCGGAACCAATCAATGGAATAAAGAGAAGTGCCGGTGAGGCAAGCCTCACCGGCACTGTACTCGTAAAAATCTTTCGAAGGGTCCTACTTTGCCGCGAGCGGGCTGAGGTGTGTTGAAACGATGACCCAACGGTCTCCCGGGAGAAACCTTCAAACGTCCAGCATCGAAGGGCTCAATCTCAGGGTAAAAGGTTCTAAGTATGGTGGTCGCTGATGAACTTATTCCGAATTCTTTAAGAGGGAACTTTGTCGGCAGGACTGGTGAAATTGGAAACTGCACTAACCTCGAAATCAAGGAATATGAGCGAGTGTTTATCGAGATTAATGAGAACGCGTGCTACGAACAGTCGGTACGAATTGGTTTCAAACGAAATTCATGCGGGAAGCCGCCAAGCCGGCGGCGTGCTTACTCGTGAATAAGAAAGCGCGTGCGGCAGCCACATCTTTAGGCTTACGATTCTGCAGACGGTGTTGGGGATCTTCCTGCCGATGCCGATGCTCCTTGCCGCGCCCACAGACGTGGTGGCGCTGAACTTCTTCTTCGACACACTGCTTTTCTGCGGAGCCATTCTGCTGTTGGCGAACTCGATTGACAAAGAACCAGCTGCGGCGCGGAGTTAGTGCTGAATCAAACCGCGTACCGAGTCAGGCAAAACTAAATAGAGGGCATAACTGTTCGAGCGCATCAACCCGTTTCGCTGGTTGTTGGCTAGGTCTCTGTGGCAGTCTTGAAGCCGATTTGTTTACGTGCGCGAGTTGGCGGCTCGTTCAGTTTCTTGAGCTCATCAAAAACAATCGTGAAGCATTTATCGTGAGTAGCAAGCTTGCGAATAACAGCCGCGAACTTCCGATTCAGTTCTTCGTTGGATTCCAGCAGTTGTCGCAGCTTTACAAAGGCTCGCATGATTGCGATGTTGACCTCGATTGCTCGCTCGCTGTTAAGAACACTCGACAACATCGCGACACCCTGTTCCGTAAATGCGTAGGGCAAATAACGCCGCCCTCCCCTGCTTGGTTTTGCGCTTGTCTTTGAGGTCGCAAATTGCGATCTCAAAGCTTCTGCCTCAGTCTTCGTAAGCCGAAACATGAAATCTTTGGGAAAGCGTTTACGATTCCGCCGAACTTGTTCGTTAAGGCGCTTCGTCGGCACTTCGTAGAGGTCGGCCAAATCAACGTCGATCATGACCTTGTGACCGCGGATCAAGCAGATTCTCCGCTCGACAATCTGAACCGAGACGAGGACGCTGCTCTTCTTCGGGCTCTTTCTGGTAGGCATAACGCGGAGAGTAACAGCCGAAACTAAACGAATGGAAGGTTTACCGGCGCGACCGGCCAGCCCATCCATGCAAGTTCTTTTTCATTCGGCCTCCAAACGAAACCTACTGGCAAGTCCGCGGAGCGGACGTTGGCATAAAGTCTTCCACCCCAGCCGAGATGCTCGGCTGGGGACCCCGGCCTCGGGGGTGGGCTCCAGGATCAAGCCACCAATAACAAAGAGCCCGCGAAGCGTCCGATAGAGTTGGCGACTACGAAGACATCATTCGCAATCGATTTACCGTTCTCGTGCAGCCTGCTCCTGCGTAATGCTCCTGTTCCTACTGTCGGACGCTCCGCGGGCTTTGATTATTTTTCAACGCACGGTCCCTGGGTTTCCGCTGCGCTCCACCCCAGGCTTTACGCCTTCACCCGCTTCGCGGGTTGTAATGTCTGACGTCAGCTTCGCACCATACGTCGCCAAGGCTCGGAATACGTGCCGGAAGTTCCGCTGCGAAAGCTCACTCCCGAATGGATCCCCCGACGAATTTTCTTGAGTTATTTTGTTGGCGTGATTTTGATTCTCGCCGGCGTTTGCTTACTCGTGAATAAGAGAGCGCGCACGGCAGCCACAGCTTTAGGGCTTACGATTCTGCTGACGGTGTTCCGGGATCTACCTGCCGATGCCGATGCTCCTCGCCGCGCCCACAGAGGTGGTGGCGCTGAACTTTTTCTTCGACACACTGCTTTTCTGCGGAGCCATTCTGCTGTTGGCGAACTCGATTGACAAAGAAACAGCTGCGCGCTCGTCTGATTGCGGAAGAGCATTCGCATTACCATCTCGGTGTGAGCCCGTACGTCGCGACCACATGCGACTTCAGCCCATCATCCGTCATTTTCACCAACCGATTAAAGAATGCTCGCGTCCAGTTTAGACCTTCGACCGTCAGCCTCGTTTCTCCAGAAGCAGTCTGCGTCCAGGAATAGCCTGGCATCGCAAATCCGTGCGCCAAGCTGTGCCTGACTTTAAGGATCTCATTGAGCCGAATGCGAGCACTTATTGCGTTCATCCCCTTAGCCGGCCAAGACCAGTCCGGCCAAGGATCATACCCGGTACTGGCAATAAGCAGGTTGCGCGTATTATCTGCGTTCGGTGTGGAAAACCGATCAAGTCGTGAGACCGCAGCCGTGTTTGCCAGGGTATGCATCGCATGAAATTGCGCGATCAAGGGATTGGACACCTCTTGATAGAAGCAGCCTATCAGATCGGCAACGTAGGCGTTCCACGCTGCCACCTGGGTAACGAAAGCGGCTCCATACAGGGCTTGAACATCCGTGCGGCTAAGCAGTCGTCGATCTGCCTTTAGGATGATCGTGGCGCGTGTCGCAAGCGATTTGTAATTTGGCTGCGGCTGGTGAAGGCATTACGAGTGCTCACAAGCGATCCACGACTTCGGTTAACTTGTCTCGGTAGTCCTTGAGAGGTCCAGGATTAATTTGTATGCGCTCGCCGCCAAAGTTCTTGGGACCCGCCGTAAGTTTGTGGAGCGGTGTTCCCGTACTGGCTGCAATAATGGATGCACTGTGATAGTCGGGAACGAACAGAAATTTGGTGCTTGGCTTGACACTTGGGAAACTAAAGATTCCTCGATGCTTCGCGTGAATGCCGTTGATCGTGGCTTTCATCGCTTTGATCATTGCGGCAAATGCTTTGCTCGGCTGACCCTCGTACTTGGTTACGCGATTGCTCACAAACGTGTGAAGAGTCGGCACGGGAACTTCTTCCTCTTTGGCCTTCTTAGCGAAGCTAATTTTCGTGTAGGAAGCTACGTCCGCGGCCTCAGTGAATCCGTACAGCAGGGTAACGACGTTCTCCAGAGCTCTCCGAGAGCTGTCATCGGCGGTGAAGGGCACAACAACGTGGTCCGCTGCAACGACGGCTAGTTGCGTGAAGACTGCGAAGCTCGGATTACAGTCGATGATGAAAGTGGATGGACGATCACCACTCTTTCTTTCGAGGGCCTTGGTTAGATCGCGAATCCAGAGCAAGACCTGCCTCCAAGAGTCAGAAGGTACAGCCAGCTGCGAAGTCTGTCGAATCGCTTCCGATTGAATCTCAAGCAGATTATCGCCACACACGAGGCTTAGGTTCCTGGGAACGGCGCTGTTGTATTGGCTTGGGCGACAGATGTAAGGATCGATATCGTCCAGCCGTTTGAAAGGTGAATTGAGTCGCGCGTCCAAGTAGCCCGCAATACTCGCACGCGGCTTTCTTGCCAGCAGTTCCCCCATTGCTTTTGAGCCTGCAGGATATCCGCCTAGCAACGTCTCTGATACATTAGCCTGTGGGGCACAGATCCAAGACATAGACATCACTGCCCGGGTATTTGTGCGCGTATTCGCAGCTGGCTATGAAGCAAAGGAAGCTCTTTCCTACGCCACCTTTATTGTTCCAAAACGCATACGAAGACATCTGCAATAGTCCTTTCTTTGTAACGAATCAGCGTAGACTACAAATGATCTTTCTCACGAGCAAACGTAGTCATCGCTTGTTTTGGTCTGGAATTATTCGCGCACGGACGATAATACCGTTGAAGGAGGTCCAAGAGTGTATCCAACAAGCTTCATGTCCGAACGCACGGCCGAATATGTACTCGTAAGTGATTTGGTACGTCGATTAAGTCCCGCTTTTCCGAACACTATTCCCATGTTTTTCTGGGCAACACGAGAAGGAAACCGAACAGCGATCCAATTGATGTCTGATT
This sequence comes from Pyrinomonadaceae bacterium, assembly GCA_035630655.1. Classification (GTDB taxonomy): domain Bacteria; phylum Acidobacteriota; class Blastocatellia; order Pyrinomonadales; family Pyrinomonadaceae; genus PSRF01. The sequence continues at coordinate 5,475 of DASQKG010000176.1, read as the reverse complement.
TACGCTTCCGGCTTGTTATGTGCTTCGCGCGCCGCCCCAAGGTTGAATACGCCGGGGCCGATCGCATCTTCATGAAGATCAACCCTGAACTCGTGCATTATTGCAAGGCAAGCGCTGCTCTCAATATTCCCGTACTTGTCGGACTTCCAATGGTAACATCGCTATCTTCGCTGCGCCTGAATTCACCTTGTCATTGGTTTAATCTCATGAAATTTGAATGCGCAAACCGGCCGGAGTTCTATGTTGAGGTTGCGCCCGACGGTGAACCAACTTTATACGGCTCCAACGAAAAACTCGCTGGCCCCTTAACCGATCTGGAAATCGAAGAAGTTGTTCGCAACTCTCCTTTACTTACCTGGAGTCGTGCGGTAGAACATCTGCGCGACGTGCGACGAACAGTATCTGCTTATGCGATGGAAAATTATGGTTACGTACGCTTTCCGTTTTTCGGCGGATACAAGCCTTTTCTCTTGCTCGCACTAGCAGCCGATTCCATCTAAAACGGGATCACCAAACTCAAGTCGGCTCCACCTTGACCGATACGCGGACGACTCGGTGCTGAGTCACAGCGCCGGGCTCTGCTAGTGCCGGATCAAAAAGCGCCAAGTTGATCCCGTCGCTCACCGAACTTCGATAAACGACGCCGTTGTATCCGCATTTCTTGATGAACTCGCAAAGGTACTGGCTCGGCGTGTAATAGATTGCGGCAGCCTGACGCACAACGGGCCTCGTCAACTCGTCGCCGAGTCGTTCAAGGAATGGCAGGTCGCTTCTCATGCGTCCTACGTCGGCTCCGCCTTCCAATATAAACGGAGAAACCATTTTCCTCGGATTCCGCAGATCCACCAGTTTTAGGTCATCAGGGGTCGTAAACTGAGCAACGCATGCTATCTCGCCGGTGTGTGGTCGAACCTCGGATATCGCGGTTTCTGGGGTCGACCCAAGATAAAGATAAGGAATACCAGCTGGATTCGCCCTACCAAACGATGCAGTGCTTCTTGGAGGTGCTCCCATCTCTGACACCTCGTATGGCGCATCACCGGTTTGAATTCGCGCCCGATACCAGGAACTTGAGACTTCTCCCCGATCCAAAATGAGAGCGGACAAGAGAGACTTGAGTCGGTCGAGATCGATTTCGGATTCGGGAAAGAAGCGGTTGCGGTACATAAGTTCGTCACGCAGCCTTTCCCACTCGCCCAGGCGGTCCGCACTAGAGTAGCTCACCGGCAAAAATGTCTCACGCACAATCTCACGTTCGTCCAGGATTTCAGCAAGAAGATCAGTTGCGCGGGAATCATTCATGTTTGGGTGGTCGAACATGGCCCAATCTTCCCGAAACCACTGCACGAGAAGCTTGCCTCCGACATCTGGCTCATACGCGCTTATTAAGAGTTCGAAATAGTCGGCGAGTGAGCGAGGAGGTAATATTGGAACGTCTTCCGAGCTACAGTATGAGCATCGACCAGTCTTGGTTGAAAGTGAGGGAATGATGTTCCTGCGAAGGCCTCGGTCGCCAAAACATTCTGGGCAACAGTTCATAACAAGCTAAGCTACGCTGTTGAAGTAGTCAGCAAGAGTCTCGATGTGGTGTTTCATCGATAATTTCTTAACGTAACCCAACCCGGGAAAGTGACCTTGTTCGTGTAGCGCGCGGAATTCTTTGACGGCATTCGTTTCAAGGACTTTTGAGCCCGGCGCGTCGATCGTCTTTATCATCTCGGCAAGTGCTTCGCCGAATTTGCCCGCCGGATCCTGTGGTGTGTCCCGCTGCCGCGACTTGAAGTGGTATATCTGCATCGAATCGTCTTGGTCTGGATCAATGAAGGTCAGATGGATGGCGACCGCGTAGGCAGGGCCGCCGGTATCACTGTAATCATCGCCCACAATTAAGAAGTCGCCAAAACCATCCATACCTTCATCGGCAAAGGTGGCATGAAGATCCGAAAAGGGCTCGAGTAAGGGATAGTCTATATTCCGCCTTTGCCGTTTAAAGCCATCTCTTAATAAAACCCTGTATGCGTCTTTGAAGTGCTTTTGATATAGCTTTCCGCAAAACTCCTCAAAAAAGATATGGGATTGATCCTTCGTCGGCGTCCCCAATTTCTCGGCTAACGCTTTGGCTTCAGTGAACCCCCTGTGAATAAATGCTGGTGTGTGGGCAGAATGCGCTTTGTAATTCGCGAGGACTTCATGGAGCGTCGTACTTGGCTTGAGAAGAATCCCGGCTGAGATACCAGGCAAATCCAGTGCATGCCTTAGTAGTTCCGTCAGCGGTCCTGTGCCAGATAGGTCACCATAGTGCGGGTTCACTACTACGATTGCGCTGCCGTCCGTTTCGACGACTGCGTCGAGTGTCCTGTGAAGTCCACTCAAAGACTCTCTGACGGGTTCAACAATCGGACGAAAGCCTGCCGTTTTAAGGAGTGGTGCCAGCTCCCTTATCGTTATCAACTCGAACTGCTTGCCGCGAAAGTAAGGATGGTACATGGGTTCTATGCCCAACACATCGCATCGTCCAAGCGGGTGTTCACTGCGGAGACAAGACGCGTGTGGTCCAGCTTGCGGAGAGGGACTGATAAAGCCGCCGATTGAAGTGAATGTGGCAGTTGGGCCACTAGGTCTGAGAGCGGCAGGAGGTTGCGTGTTTTCTTCAGTACTCGGACCATGCCCTCATGGGCCGTGGACGGGTCCAGCTTTATGAACAACTGTCGTAGCACACGATTCAATTCCGTGTTCGGTACGAGCGGTATTGATACGCCTTGGGATAAAAGGATCCTACGCGCCTCGTCTGTCCGTATCGAATCGAAGATCGCAGCAGGCGAGGTGCGCTCAGGCCGATCAGTAGCTTCTCGTACCGTCTGGATTTGGTGGCGGCCATTGAGAAGTAGAATTCCCACATCCCTTGGTACAGACGCAATCACTGGGTCCATATGGGCTTCCGCTGCGATGACATACACTTGCGCGAACACCTTCGCGTAAGCAGCCACCTGCCGCTCAAGTCTGCTTAGTGAATCGCGTTCGGATTTCACCTCATAAACTTTAGCCGTGCCATTCAGGATCGCGAGGTCAGCTTTGCATTCACCCACTCGAAACTCATTTAGCATGGAGGCAGTACGGAGCGAGTGTCTGCCCAAGAGGATATTGTGAGTCAATGCGGCTTTGTAGATGTACTCATGTCTGAAACCCTCGCGCTTTAGAAATGAGAATGCAGTGTCGAAGAGGTCACGTACGTGCTCACCGGCACGGACCGAACTGCGCAGCCCCGATTGGTTCGCCAGCCTAGCAAATAGTGGCGATTTTCCTTTTCGAGCCATCTCCCGAATCAATCCTGAAGAAAAGAGTCGAGAAACTGCGGCTAGTTGTTCTCCTGTCAAATCTATCATTCGTTTTCTGTGGACTTTCGGTTCTTTGGATAAATCGACCAATTTTAGACCATTTCGCGCCGAGTTCCTATTAAGATTAGTTCCCGGGTAAGCGAAGACCCCGGTTTTGGTTTTAGTTTGATGGGATTGATCTTGGCCCGACTTCACGGCTATTTGGGATGGCGAATGACTGAGACAGACACAACCCAAGCAGGCGCAGCTTATGCACACTCGCTCGGCGCGGCGGTTCGCTTGACTGAGTTGCAGTTGTCGTGACCGTTGTAAGTGAAGACCGTGTCTCCTGAGGATTTTGTCATCTGGAAAGATACTTGTTGGATCAAGTTGCGTACTTGTCTTATAACGATGGCAGATAGCAGGCGACTTACTCTTTGATCAACCACGCGCTCGCGTGTTTTGGTGTGAAGCAATTCTCGGAGGACACAACAATGCCGACTCATGATTACCCGTATAAGAACCTCGTCTTTGAAGGTGGCGGTGTTAAGGGCGTCGCATACGGGGGGGTGTTCGAGGTGCTGGAACAGAGGCAAATCACGCCGCAGATTGAATCTGTAGCGGGAACTTCCGCCGGCGCCATTACTGCGACCATGATGAGCCTCAATTACTCTGCCGAGGAGTTCCTCAAGATCATGATGACCCTGAACTTCGAAAAGCTTGAGGACGGCTGCGAGCTAATCGGGCCTTTCAGGCTCATCCGGCATTTTGGTTGGTTTAAGGGAAACTACTTCCTGAAGCTTATGGAATCCTATATTGAGGAGAAGACCAGGGATGGTCAGAAGCCAGGGAATGGGCGCGCGACGTTCCGGGATTTGGTCGAGAAGTATCGGGACCGACACTTCAAAAAACTATACGTCTTCGGCACCAACCTGACGCAACAGGCGGTGCAGAAGTTTTCCTACGAGACCACACCTGATCTGGCCGTAGCCGACGCGGTGCGCATTTCCATGTCGATACCCTTCTTCTTCGAGGCGCGGTATTACGAGCAGAACGGCAGCAACGATGCTTATTGTGATGGCGGCGTGCTGAACAACTATCCAATCGACACGTTTGATGAACGGCACACCGAAGTTGAGCATGACTCCGGCCAGCAGATGCTTTGTAGAACGCCTAACCGGGAGACCCTCGGATTCCACTTCGTGAATCCGCCCCAGCCCGCTTCACCAATCAACAGTCTGCGGAGCTTTACCGGCGGCGTCATCGACGCTTTTTTGGACATCCAGGATATTCTGCTGAAGACAAACCCTGGTGACGAGCGGCGCTCGGTCTTCATCAATGACCTTGGCGTCAAGTTCACGGACTTTGAACTTTCCGACCAGACGAAACGCGCGCTGATCCATCATGGAAGGATTGCGACCACCAAGTACCTGGACAAACCCCAACAGCCGCTGCCTGAGATTAAGCGTCTCTGGCGCCGCGCCTAGAATATTTTCAAGTGCTGATAATGCTGATTTGCGCCCATCAGATATGCTCCTCCAGCTTGTTGTTATTTTTTCTCACTGTGACGGGATTTTTTCTAGCCAACCAAACCCGGTTGCTACGCTTCCAGTAACGCTGAAAGCGTTGGCTAATTTCAGCCCAGGGTTTGCTCTGAAACCCTGGGACTTAGGGTCCTAAGAAGATTATTCGCAACCCTGAAGGGGTTGCGTCGCCGTTCGCCAACCGCAAAGCAGTCGCAACTCCTTCAGAGTTGCGACGAATCTCACGGGGCATTTCTAACCCAGGGTTTCAGAGCAAAACCCTGGGCTGAGATTAGCCAACGCTTTCAGCGTTAACGTGTTCAGCGCTTTCGGGAAATGGATTTACGTTTCAGGCCGCGGTGTGAGATGGGGCCGGGGAGTTTGGCGGGGAGATCGAGTTCGTCGTCGACGAGGTCTTCCATGTGAACGCCTGCGACGCGGGCGTAGGCCAGTATCGTCATGAGTGAGGGTTCGTTTTTGTCCAATTCGTAATCGGATATTCTCGTATAGAGAATCGTCTCGTCCGTTTCCAAACGTCTGTGCATTTCCGTTTGAGAAAGCCCAAGCTCAAGACGAATCTGTCTAAGCTTTTCCGCCAGTCGTTTCGGCCTGGGCCGCGCGTTGCCCATCAGGAGTTA
>DASQKG010000175.1:0-16260 GCA_035630655.1 Pyrinomonadaceae bacterium | reverse complement strand
TTTCCGTTCCTTCATCCTCAGCCTCATTTTCTACCCCGCTCTCTAGCTTCAATCCTGCGGGGTTAATCTCTCTCATTTCGAGTAGATTTCTTATTTGAGGCAACGATTCACTTTCGAGTAGATTATTTGTGAGGCAATTCGAACACTTGACGCTTTAGTGAGCGCGCCATAGAATGCCTCGACATCTCAAGGGTCGTCTCTTCCAAGGTTTCGCGTTCTCAAAAGTTGGCCGAACTTATGCTGCCTCGTACCCAAAGACAAAAAGACATCCTTGAGTACATCACGCGCTTCTCAGAGCGGAATAGATACGAGCCTTCCTACGCACAAATCGCACGACACTTTGGAGTAAAGTCACGCGCCACGATCGCCAAACACATCGCTGCGCTCGAACGTCGCGGACTTATCACGCGGAAACATGAAGATGGATCGTTTGCGCTCTCGGTAAAAGTAGACGACGGCGATGCACTGTGTGAAGTGAAACTGCTCGGCAGAATTGCAGCCGGCACTCCGTTGGATGTGGTTGAGTGCAACGAGACGATTCCGGTGCCGCGCTTCCTGTTAGGCCGTGTGCGGCCAGAACGAGTTTATGCTTTGCGGGTCAAGGGTGACTCGATGATCGATGAGCACATCTGCGACGGCGACATTGCCTTGATCGAAAACCGCACTGATGCACGTGATGGCGAGATTGTGGTGGCGCTGCTGGTTGAAGATAACCAGGCCACATTAAAGAGGTTGTTTCGCCGAGGCGCCAACGTCGAACTTCATCCGGCAAACTCTCAGCACGAACCGCTTACCGTACCTGCCAACCAGGTAGCCGTCCAGGGAATCTTCCGCGGACTGCTCCGACCAACTGCGTAATCTAAAAATAGTCAAATATCTCAGGAAAACACCGGTCACGCGGCTTTGCCAAGATCTAATCGAATCCTCGTAATGGCATGTCCGGCGACCGTTGCAGCCAATTATCTGCAGGATAGTGGCTTTCAGCACTGATAACGTGAAGCGTGTAAGCGTGTCGCGACCTTTCGGAACGATTTGCGAGGCTCTTGTGCGGCAGCAATCCATTGAGAAGTATCAAACTGCCTTTCTCCACTTCCAAAGGCGCCAATTCGTCTTCGGGAAAGGGACTCGAATCAAAGACATCAAACTTCATCCCACCTGCCCTATCACGCACCCAGCGTGATTTCAGCCCGAGCTTGTGTCCGCCGGGTATGGCCCAAAGGCATCCGTTCTCGAGCGTGGCGTCTTCCAGCGCAAACCAGAACCCGGCAATATCCTGCGGTTCAGTGTAAAGAAAAGTGCTGTCTTGATGACAAGTGACTTCGCCTCCAATCTTCGGCTGTTTGAAAATGTACATTGATTGAAGGAGCAAAGGTCGTTTAATCGTAAGGCCAGACACCAAGTCGCGAAGTTCACGCGTTCGAGAGAAATCACTGAAGACCGGATCAAGATCGTGAAGTGCATGTCCGATCTTGTTAATTGACTTCTCCTTGCTTTGCCTAAGGGTGCCATCTGGCAGGAATGCATCCTCCTCAAAGAAGAAACGGATTTTGTCGCCAGACTCGAGAAAGTAATCGTCGGTCAGGCGGCTTTGTTCCTGAGTAGAAAATATGGAGGTGATTGTCCCAGGCTCAAACTTCTCGACCAACTCTGCAGCGCGAGCGCGCAAGCGATCGCAGGACGCTTGAGTTGCAAAACCAGGGAGAACAAGGAAGCCATCTCTTCGGTATTGAGCAAGCTGTGTGGAACTTAGTGGCATTCGAAGAGTATCCGGAGCTAATCTCAGCGAGCGATCGGCAGACTTTGCCGCGTGTGCTGGCGCTCCCTATACTGTTTGGGAATTGATTGCTGGAGCCGGCTGCCGGAATTGAACCGGCGACCTTCTAATTACGAATCAGACGCTCTACCAACTGAGCTAAGCCGGCTTTTCAAGTCAGTTCCACCTGCGTTAGCGGGTGGATACTGTAACGCCACCTGCGTTAGCAGGTGAATCATTTCGAAGGATTGCACTATACGAACGGCAACTTTGAGGTGTCAAGCAACCAAAGCGGAGGCGCATAGCGACAAACACTCGCGTCAGTTTCGATTCATAATCACCATCTAACGAGACAACACGCGAAGCAGCGATCAGAAGGCAAGCAATCCTATAAAGCGCGGCGAGAGGGTTTCGAGTGAAGAATACGATTTACGAAATAACACGAATCAACACTAAATCTTTCGTGCGATTTCGTGTCCTTTCGTGGATCGGCTCGTCTTTTGTTCGTAGATCCCGGACCTTTCTGATTAACCCGCCTTTTGGCGTGGCCACTTACGCCCGCACGGTGTTGTTAATCGCAGCCGTTCTTGGGATGTCTGGTGTTCCCGTCTTTGCTCAGAAACTTCCCTCAGCAGACAAAGTTGTCGGCGGTTACCTAAAGGCCATAGGCGGAAAGAAGCGGGTTGCGAGCATCAATGATGCGACCTACGACTGGACTATTCAACTCAGAGACCAGCCGATGGGCATCGCCAAAACGCAGACCAAAGCGCCTGCGTTCGTGCGCACTGAGATGACCTTCGGAAACGGACGAGTCGTGTCGGGGGCAAATCTAAGGTCGGCCTGGCTCCACGGACTGGATGGAAAACTACATACGTTAACTGATGCGGAAGCCGCCGCCGCGAGACTGCAGGCGTCGCTGGATGCGAGTCGGTTAGTCGACATCAAGAAGCGCAACGTGCTGGCGAAAGTGGTCTCAACCACGAATATCGGAACGGATTCGGCTTACGTCGTTGAGTTTTCGCTTCGAAGCGGAGCGCGATTGAGATACGCGTTCAGCAGCACCACCAGGCTGCTGCTAAGGATCGAAGACGATGCGCGCAAGACGACCACTCAGTTTGAAGACTTTCGGACGCAGGGAAACATACTCGAGCCACATCGGGTTAGCTTGAGTAATATTGGGTCAGGCGAACTCACGTTCTTACTGCAGAAAGTAACCTACAATACAGGCCTTGCTGATAAGGTTTTTGATCCGCCGCAGGGTGACGAGTCTGTCGATGTGGTTGCGTTGCTGCGCGAGGTTTCCCGCAACCAGGATGTGCTCGAGCAACGTTTCACAGAGTATTCTTTTGTGCAGAAGGAAACTAAGCGCGAGATCAATAGCAAGGGCGAATTGAAGAAAGAGACAACGAAAATCTACGAGGTCTTCCCTATTGCGAATCGCGCGCCTGTAATGAAATTGATTAGTGAGAATGGAGTTCCGTTGTCAGTCGAACGGGCGGAGGAAGAGCAGAAGCGGGTCGAAGAAGAATTTCTCAAAGCTGAGCGCGACAAGGCAAAAGACGCGCAGAGAGTTCAAAAATATCGTGCGGAGCGAGAGCGAAAGAAAACTGCGCGGGCAAAGGAAGGCGAGGACGACGACGTAGAGATTTCCCAGTTTTTCAAGGTGCATGAGTTCGTGTCTCCCAGACGCGAACGGTTCCGCGAGCGTGACGCAGTCGTCTTCGACTTTCGTGTGCGTCCGGGTTTTAAGCCCGGTAGTCGTGAGGAGAGCCTCATCTCAAAGCTGGTAGGCGTGGCCTGGATCGATCCGGGTGACAAACAGGTAATGCGTTTGGAAGCGAGGATGGCGGAAGGGTTCAAAATGGGCGGCGGCCTTTTGGTTAACCTGCGTCCGGGCGCCGCATTTGTTATGGAGCAGACACGTGTCGCCGAAGGACTCTGGCTGCCGAAAATGGCCCAGGTCAACCTTTCAGTGAAGGTCCTTTTGTTTGGCGGGGGTGATTTCAACCAGGCGTTTGAGTGGAGTGATTACAAACATTTCTCGGGCGATGTCGGCGATTACAAACTCGACGCGCCGAAGACGCAGACTGAGATTCCGAAGAAGCCGTGAGTTTTGAGCGCCTCCTTGGAGTGCGCCGCGTTGTCGGCCTTTGGCCCGCTGCGACCTGTCGCAGCTTCCTTAATGATGCGCGTATGAGATTTAAAGAAGCATCCTTCGCGAGATCGCGGCGCCAGGCCGCCGCTGGCCAAAGCGCCGACAGGGCGGCGCACTCCAAGGAGATGCCTCTGGCCTGCGGTTCGGTTTAAACGAATGAACAAAGTCAACGTCATTGGCGGGGGTTTCGCGGGTGTTGAAGCCGCATGGCAGGCTGCACTTGTGGGCGCTGAGGTGCGTCTTTTCGAGATGCGTCCGGTTACTCAAACTCCGGCACATCGAACTGACAAGCTCGCGGAAATCGTCTGCTCTAACTCGCTCAAGTCTGACGAACCTGGCACCGCCCCTTACCTTCTCAAGGAGGAACTGCGTCGCGCTGGCTCGCTGGTAATGGAGGCAGCGTCTGCGACGCGGGTGCCTGCGGGAGCTGCGCTCGCGGTGGACCGGCAGAAGTTTGCCGAGTTTATTACCGAGCAGATTGAAAACCATCCACGGATTGAACTGGTCAGGGAAGAAGTAAAAGAAATTCCAGCAGACGAAATCACGATCATCGCTACCGGTCCACTTTCGTCCGACGCTCTGACTGCGGAGATCATGACACTGACAGGCAGCGATCAGCTCTACTTCTATGACGCTATCGCGCCGATCGTCTCTGCCGATTCAATTGATCGCTCAATCGCCTTTGCTGCGGCACGCTATGACAAAGGCGGCGACGATTATCTGAATTGCCCTTTTAATGAGGAAGAGTATGCTCGTTTCTACAACGCTTTGATTGAGGCGAAGAGCGTTCCGCTTCAGCGATTCGAGGAGACACGCTGGTTTGAGTCGTGTTTGCCGATTGAAGAACTTGCTCGTCGCGGCGTCGACACCTTGCGCTTCGGCCCGATGAAGCCGGTCGGGCTGCGCGATCCACGCACCGGACGCGAGCCTTACGCCGCGGTGCAGTTGCGACAGGAAAATTTAATGGCCGACGCGTACAGCCTTGTCGGCTTTCAGAATCATCTACGTTACGGCGAACAGGCGAGAGTGTTGCGGCTGATACCGGGAATGGAGAATGCCGAATTTCTCCAGTTTGGCCAAATCCACCGGAATACTTATATCTGCTCGCCACGGGTGCTTTCGGCTACGATGCAGATGCGCGAGCGGGCAAATGTTTTCTTCGCCGGGCAGATCACGGGCGTGGAAGGCTACGTTGAGTCAGTGGCCATGGGCTGGCTGGCCGGACAAAACGCGGCCCGTTTGGCGCGTGGGTCAGAGCTCATCGAAGCTCCGCACCTAAGTGCAACCGGCGCGTTAGCTCGATATGTCGCAAACGCGGAAACGAAAAACTTCCAGCCGGTGAATATCACGTTTGCTTTACTGGAACCACTTTCAGAACAAGATCGCAGGCGCGTTCGTAGAAAACGTGACCGGCGGCAACTTCAAGTCGAGTTAGCGCTCAAGGAATGGGACACCTGGATACAACAAACGCAAGAGACCCGCGATATTCAAGGGGGGCCCACGATGCTGCAGGCCGTCCAGGCATGATGCTGCTTTCCTTTACCAGGTTAACGGTTCTCCTCCTCATGAGTGTCATTTGCATTGCCGGGGCGTTTGCCCAATCAGGTCGTAACCAGGACAAAACTAAAAAGCCTCAATCCAAACCGAAAGCTGGGTCGAGTCCCAGCTCAGATTCGGATTCATCCCGTGTTCCCACTCGACCAACGACTCAAAAGCCGCAGCAGGAACCAGCAAAAACTGCAGAAGAAGTGGCTGAGGATGAGATTGTTCGTGTCAGTTCCAACCTCGTGCCAATTCCAGCATCGGTGGTTGACCAGCGAGGTGTCGCGATCACCAGTCTCAAACTCGAAGACTTCGAGTTGCGCGTAGATGGCCAAGTCAAACCGATCAGCGATATGACCAGATCCGATACCAGCGTGAAGTTGGTCATGCTTTTCGACAACAGCGGCAGCCAGCACGAAGCGCGAGAATTTGAGAAACGGGCGGCAATGCATTTCTTCCGTAAGGTCTTGAGACCTGCGGACGAAGCTGCCATTTATTCGATCGAGTCAGACAGCTACCTCGCCCAACCATTGACTAAGGATATTGCGCGTTTGGAACACACGATTGCGAGCTTCGGCAAACCGGAAGGATCAACTTCGCTCTTCGATGCCATTATCGATGCAGCTGCATATCTGAGACCCTATGGAGGCCGGCGTATTCTGGTCATCGTTTCAGACGGAATAGAAACTACCAGTCAAAACGACTTCGCGACGACAATTCAAAAGGTGTTGGCTGACGACTGCCAAATCTTTGTAGTGCAGACTGGCCTCTATGACAGCGCTAACCTTCGAGCCTTGGCAGCCGAACGGCGAATGGAACAACTGACGTTTCAAACGGGTGGCGCAGTCTACATTCCAAAATCAACCGCCGAATTGGACATTGCGTTTCAGCAAATCGCAGCGGACCTTGCGCAACAATACGTGCTTAGCTACTACCCCAGCGACGAGCGTCGCGATGGACGTTTTCATGTGATTGACCTGAAGGTGCGGGCGCGGAAAGATCTGCGCGTCAGAGCGCGCAAGGGTTATTATTCTCCGAAGGCGTCGAATGTTGCCGCGAGCGAATAGTAGTTTGAGATCTGAGATCTCAGACTGATTTTTATGGAAGAACTGCAAAACCAGTTTCTCGAACACCTGCGTTACGAGCGCAACGTCAGCGAACACACCCTACGCAACTACCGAAGCGACCTTGAACAATTCCTGGACTATCTGGCTCCAGCACATCCGAAAACAGGGAAGAGAAGTGAACCACCCCCGGAGGAAATCGATCACATAACTATTCGTGAGTGGCTGGCGACGCTGCACTCCACCCAGAAGAGTAAGAGCTCGATTGCTCGTAAGCTGGCTGCGCTCCGCACTTTTTTTCAGTTTCTGGTGCGGGAAGGACTGCTCGAACTCAATCCGGCGAAGCTTGTATCCACGCCTCGTCTGGAGAAAAAACTTCCGAAGCATCTTTCGATTGAAGAGGCGATCAGGTTCATCGAAACGCCGGACCTCGAAACGGATCTCGGCAAACGCGATCGCGCGATTCTTGAGTTGATGTATGCCACCGGCGTGCGGGTGGCGGAATTGACGAAGCTCAACCTCGGCCACATTGATTTCAGAAACAGATTAATTCGGGTGACAGGAAAACGGCGTAAGGAGCGCATCGTTCCCTTTGGGGAGCCTGCGCTGGAAGCACTGAAGAACTATCTGGAGGTTCGCGACAGGTTTATGGAGGCGGCGCCAGTGTCGGAAAGAGAGCCGGAGGCGCTTTTTCTAAACTACCAGGGCACTCGCATAACCACGCGTTCGGTGGGACGAATGGTGGAGAAGTACATTCGCGTCTGCGCCGGCCAATACGACATCAGCCCTCATGCGTTGCGCCATTCCTTCGCGACGCATTTGCTGGATAGCGGCGCGGACCTGCGCGACATCCAGGAACTGCTGGGTCATGCCCGACTCTCAACTACCCAAATCTACACCCATGTTTCGATGGAAAAATTGATTGCGGTTTACGACAAGGCGCATCCAAAGGCCTGAAGACCGGTAAATGGTAAATGGTGAAAAGTAAATAGTTCCAAACCATTTACTATTCACCATTCACTATTTCCCGTCACAATGTTGCGTGTTCGTCTTCACCATTGTCAGCTTCGATAGCAGCCTGACAGGTAGCGTCATAGCGAGCGGTGGGTAGGGCTTCGAGACGCCGTTCGTCGATCACCTTGCCGCAACGGGCGCAGGTGCCGTATGAGCCTTCCTTGATTCTGAGCAGCGCCTGATCGATATCAGCCACCAGCTGCGATTCACGCTCACCGAGACGCAGGGCTATCTCCTGGTTAACATCTATTACTGAGAGGTCAGCAGGATCCTTCACGCCATCATCGGAAGCATCCAGAGCCGCGGCCTGATCTTCTCGAATGTGTGGCGCACGTTCGCGCAATTGCTCGAGGAGAACTTTCTCGTAGTGAGCTAATTTTTCAGGCTGCATAAGGTTGTGCCGTTACCCTTTAACTGTTCTCTATCTTTTGAGTTCGAAATTATATCCTACAGTCTTTCCATTATCGTAACGGGCACGTCTCAATCAAGTTGCCTGATGCGGTAGATCCGCCAAGACGCCAAGGCGGCAAGACCGCCAAGGAATCACTGAGAAGCAGTGACAGCACGTCGAAGGTCTAGATTTAGGCTGATTTCTTTGCCATCTTGGCGACCCAATGTTTCCAACAGCACCGCCCGGTCAGAGACAGTCGAGTCGAACGCGGATCCGAGGTGAGATATTTGGCGTTGCTGCCCGCGTGCCGAATCGCGTGCGCTGTTGCCCACCGTGATTAGAATTTGAACTTGAAGCCGGCTTGCACTCCACGAGGGGGACCAGGCAGCAATCCTCTTGAGCGGTCTGCCACATACAGTCGATCAAAAATGTTCTTCCCGGTGACAAACACCGTGGTTCGAAATCTTTCGATCTCATAATTGGCAGTGGCGTTCCAGATCGTATAGCTCTGAATGAGGCCCGTTTGTCCGCTAGCATTGAAGGGACTAATCCGGTTCAGATCTTCGGCGAACTGTGAGCCTACATGGACCGCTTCCAGGAACGCTGCCACTCCCCTTGAGTGTGAATAACCAAAGCTGGTGGTTAAGAGGTGTTCCGGCGCATAGGGAAGGCGATTGTTGGTCACACTCGTAGTGCTAAAGCCGGGCACGCTGCTAAAGCGCACACCTCGAAAATCAGCCACAGGCAGGAAGGTATAGGCGGAGCGCAAAAAGAAACTGTAACGCCGCCTAAAGATCGTAGAAGTATCTAAAGCAGTTGAAAATTCAAATCCCTGGTGCAAAGTCTGCCCGCCATTCGTGAAGATCGAGCCTATTCCGCCCGCAAGGCTGGCCGGAACAATCTGGTTCTCGTAGTCCATCCGGAAAAAAGTGGCTTCCAGGCTCATGGCAGAATGCGGCCGCGTGCGCACGCCGATCTCGTAGTTCCAACTTAATTCGGGATCAAGATCAATACTGCCGCCGGTTGCGTTGTTGATGATATCTTCCGTTCGCGGCGGAGCAAATCCCCGGTGCACGCCGGCAAAGAACGTAAACTTCTGACTGGGACTAAATGAAAGCCCAAGGCCCGGGACGAGTTGTGTCACATCAGTTTTGCCCGAAACACCCAGAAGCCGGTTTGTGCGTTGATATTTGACGTGCTCAATGCGCAGTCCCGGCGTGACGGTTAAGCTTCCAAAGCTGAAACGGTTCTGAATAAATGCAGAGTAAGCCTGATTTTGCCGTTCGTTGTTTTCCACCACAATACCGTCTCTTGAATTGGGGCGGTCGCCGTTTTTTTGAATTCGCTCCTGGTCCTCAGCGTGGATACGGAAACCGAGATCCAATTCATTCCGTAAACCAAAAAGTGGCTTTGTTATATGAAGACGCGGCTCAACACCTGCAAAGATATAACGACGCAAACGCCCTTGATTCCCGCACGTAGTATTCAGATTCGCCATTCCGCCACACAGCGGATCGGATGAATCGTTTGGGCGCTCATTTGAGTTTGATGACTGGCGCCACCAGTGGCGCCGGAAATATGAACCGTAGGCAGTAGTGGTCAGTGTCACATCCGGATCCAAAACGAAGGCATGTGTCAGGGACGTTCCTAAACGTTTTCCAAAGAAGAAATCGTTGCGGAAAGGGTTTTGGTAGGGATCTGCCGCAAACTCCGTTTCCCGCAAACCGGAATAGGTAACGTTTGAATCTTCTCCGTAGTAGTTGAACTTGAAGTTCAGAGCGTGCTGCGCGTTGACTGTGGTTACCGACTTGAAATTGAAATCGTTGAGCCCGGTACGGACGTTGTCCCGAGAACCCTGGCCCTGCTTCCGCGTAAAGCCGAAGAACAATCCGGTGTTGCCGATGGTGTCGCCGTATGCTGCATGGCCATTGAAATAACTGCGGCTGCCACCACTCAAGGTAATCGAACCCTCACGTTTGGAGGGTGGTGTTGGGGTGATGTAATTGACTACCGCGCCGATCGTTTGTGGTCCGTACAGAATTTGTCCGGAGCCTTTAACCACCTCAATACTTTCAAAACGATCGATGGGCGGATGATAGTAAGAGGAGTTGTCTCCATAGGGAGCATAGGTAAGAGGAATGCCATCCTCCAGCAGCAGAACCTTGGTGGAGCGCGTGGGATTCAGGCCTCGTATGCCGATGTTAGGTCGAAGACCAAAACCTTCTTCATCGCGCACGTTGACCCCAGCAACTTTTCTCAATACCTCGGTTGAGCTAAATACACGACTATTTTCAATTGTCTTGTTATCAATGATCTCGACTGACCCCGGGATCTTTTCTGCAACTTCCGCCGTCGTCAAAATGTGACTGCTGGTGATAACTACAGACTCGGCGATTGTCTCCGGTTCAAGGATAACGTCCAGTGGAACACCTTTCCGCTCTTCAGAAACGACGATCCTTCGTTCGAAAAGGTTGAATCCTTTGACTATTACTGAAAGGCGGTAGGTACCCGCCGCAAGGTTATCAAAGTGAAATCTACCCGTATCGTCTGTTTGTGCGCGTTTCTCGGCAGAGTCGGGAAGGCGCAGCAGCGTGACCGGTGCGCCCTGGATGGCGGCAGAGTTTCGATCGCGAATGCTGCCGGTCAGAGAGGTTGCTGTCGATTGGGCAGAGGCGCCCAGCGGTGAAAGAAGCAATAGCGCGAACAGATAAAAAGCCGGTCGGTTGCTTTCTAGCATGATGTCCCCAAGATGAAAGTATTTAGTTTGGCGAAATTGAAAGTCAATTTCAAAATGCCTGAGGACATTATCGACAGCCGTGGGGACACTGTCAACCCCGGTCGAGAAGTTTAAGATTCAGACGCGCAAATCAATTCGGCGGCGAGGAGCGGCAGGGTTAGTTCATGATGGCCGGTGATTGAGAAGCCGCGGCCTGCACCATCGGCGTTTGGGCGTCGAACGACATTCGTTAAGGGTCGATACGATTGGATAAAGTCGAAGTTGGCAGTCGTGATGTCGCTCAACTCGCTGCCAAGATTGCGAACGAGCGTGACTGCTTTCAGGAAGACTTCAGGTAGTGTGACCGCCGATCCGATATTCAAATAAACTCCACCGCCATTCATTCGTCGCACCAACTCCGACAATAAACGAAAGTCAGTGTGTGTGGTCGCCCCAATCGCGGCGCCGTCTGCTTCCGGATGGAAATGGCAGATGTCACCGCCAATCGTGACATGTGCTGTAAACGGAATTCGTGCTTCGTATGCGGCACACAGCAAAGACTGACCGGCGTGTTTCGGGGAAAGAGCTAATAGTGAACGCCCGGTTGCTTCGCCCAGACCAAGCCCGTCGTTGGCGCCTTCGCGCGCGGCGTTGTTGAGAAGTTTTCCGGTCTCGTCGGCGCCGCCGAATAAACCTTCGCCCAAGGTAGTGTCGACGTCTTCGGAAGTTGAGCCAACCATGGCGATCTCTGAATCGTGAACCAGTACCGAGCCGTTGGCAGCGATGGCTGTAACAAAGCCGCGTTTCATCAGGTCGATAATGATCGGCGCGACGCCCGTCTTAATCACATGGCCACCGATACCCCAGATGATTGGTTTTTCCAGCTCACGTGCCCTTCGCATTCGGGCCGCGATTTCTCGTAGGTTTTGTACAGCGAGAATGTTTGGCAGGCTGGCGAGGAAATCCTTTAGCGAAGCGTTTTGCACAATCGGCTTTCCAAAATCATTGAGGGAAACCTTACTCGGGCGCGCTGATAGCGGATAGGTTGACACTCTATCCAATGGCAAAGGTTCCAACTTGTCATAAGATGACGGCAACGTCCAATTCACCGATCTTTTCTGAATTGAGTAATTTCAAGAACTCTCTGAAGTCTCATGGTAGCAGGATCGTAGCCGTATGCCTTTTGTCGCATCAGCTCTAGGGCGGCCAGTCTTTCCTGGAGTCCGCGAATGCCAATAAGCGCGATCAGCAGTTTGAGCTTCACCGAAAGACGAAAGGCGAGCAGAATCGGTGTGTGGCAATCCTAGTTGTTCGGTGTCGAACTCATCTTCTGATCGTTGCTTTGTCATGTAATAAAAGTGATTGTATCACGCGATCTTCTTGTCTTGGCGGCGAGAATTCCCGTTCCCGTTTTTCACTAGACGGCCATTGAGCAATGGGCGTAGCACGTGGCCTGTGTGGGATCGGCGGGAGCGTGCCACTTCTTCAGGAGTGCCCGCGGCGACAACGCGTCCTCCGTGTTCACCGCCTTCTGGACCAAGGTCGATAATGTAATCGGCAGATTTAATGACATCGAGATTGTGCTCAATTACAAGAATGGTATTGCCCAGTGAAACCAGTCGTTGCAGCACGTCGAGCAACTTGTGAACGTCTGCGAAATGGAGACCCGTAGTTGGCTCGTCGAGCATGTAGACCGTTCGGCCCGTTGCGCGTTTCGAGAGTTCTTTCGCCAACTTGATGCGCTGCGCTTCGCCGCCCGACAGAGTGGTTGCAGACTGTCCGAGTTTTAAATAGCCGAGACCGACATCAAGAAGTGTCTGAAGCTTTTGCTGAATCTGGGGAATATTCTCCAGAATGGGTAATGCTTCCTCAACAGTCGTGTCGAGCAATTCAGCTATGGACTTACCCTTATATTTGACTGACAGCGTTTCGCGATTGTAACGAGCCCCGCGACACACATCGCAAAGCACGTACACATCGGGAAGGAAGTTCATCTCGATTCGCTTCATGCCGTCGCCTTCACAACCTTCGCAACGTCCGCCTTTAACGTTGAAAGAGAAGCGCCCCGGCTTGTATCCGCGCTCCCTGGACTCCGGCAACATTGCGTAGAGTTCGCGTAGAGGAGTGAAGAGTCCGGTATACGTGGCGGGATTCGAACGCGGCGTGCGTCCAATCGGCGACTGGTCAATCTCAATCACCTTGTCGACATGTTCAAGACCCTCGATGCTTGTGCATGCGCCTGGTTCGGTCAGGGAACCGTAAAGATGTCGAGCGAGAGCAGGGTAAAGAATGTCACCTATCAGCGTGGATTTCCCTGAACCGGAAACTCCGGTGATAACGGTCAGCAGTCCAAGCGGAATCGAAACATCGATATCTTTGAGGTTGTTCGCTCGCGCGCCATGGACCATCAGATATTTGCCATTGGCTGCGCGTCGCTCGGTGGGCACGTCGATCTTCATCAGGCCGCTGACATAAAGGCCCGTGATTGAATTCGGGTTGTTAGCCACCTCTTCTGGAGTGCCGACGGCAACTATATCGCCTCCGTGCGCGCCGGCACGTGGGCCCAGATCGACAACGTAATCAGCGCGGCGAATCGTTTCTTCGTCATGCTCCACTACTAAGACTGTGTTACCGAGGTCACGCAATGCCGCTAACGTATTCAACAGTTGTTGATTGTCCCGCGGATGCAGTCCTATTGACGGTTCGTCAAGCACGTAGAGAACACCGCGAAGCTGCGAGCCGATTTGGGTCGCCAAACGAATTCGTTGTCCTTCGCCGCCGGAAAGCGTTGCCGAAGATCGATCCAGAGTGATGTAACCGAGTCCGACGCTTTTCAGAAAGCGCAAACGACTTTTTATCTCGCGCAGGATCTGGCCGGCGATCTGTTCTTCTCGGGGGTTCAGCTTGATTGATTCAAAAGCTTCTACTGAATCTTCAATCGGCAAAGACGTGTATTCGGCAATGCCTCTTCCGCCAAGGCGAACCGAAAGTGAGTCAGACCGCAGTCGCCTTCCTTTGCAATCGGGACAAACGGTGGGGGAGACCAGTTCCTCGAGAGCGCCGGTCACTTTATCTGAGGGCGCTTCATTCAGTCGCTCGCGCAGCCAACGCAAAGCGCCTTTCCATGGACTCTGAAAAGAGTAGAGCCCCTGTCGAAACGTTAACTGGCCACTCACGCCATGGAAGAATCCATCACAAACTTCTTTAGGGAGTTCGCCGAACGGAAGCTTCGGATCAGATTTGAAATGTCTAATGACCGCCAGCAACGCACTCTTCAGATATGCCGATCCCTGCCGATCCACAGCTCCCAGAAACGCCAGCTTGTCAGCGCAAAGGTTGGCGTCGGGAATCAATTTGGCCGGATCAACTTCCTGGACTGTCCCTAGTCCGTGACAACGCTTGCACGCTCCATACGCGGAGTTGAAAGAAAAGGAACGTGGCTCGAGCGGCGGAACGTTGATGCCGCAAAGGACACAGGCCATGCGCTCCGAATAGAGCTTCTCCTCGCCGTCCACAACCGAGACCAGGACCGCTCCGGACGTGAGCTTGAGCGCCGTTCGCACAGACTCTGTAAGCCGTTCCTTGATTCCGGGCTTGATCAATAGCCGGTCGACCACCGCTTCGATCGTGTGGTTGCGTCGCTTGTCGAGCTTGATCTCTTCGTCAAGAGACAGTAACTCGCCGTCCACGCGGGCCCGCAGGAAGCCGTCCTTCGCAAGCTTCTCGAGTTCCTTTTTGAATTCACCCTTTCGGCCGCGCACGATCGGCGCAAGAATCATTACGCGCTCGCCCTCGGGAAGGCCCAGTACGTTTTGCACGATCTGCTCGATACTCTGGCGCGTAATTGCCGCGCCGCAAACGTGACAATGCGGCAGCCCGATGGAAGAGAACAGCAGACGCATGTAATCGTAGATTTCCGTGACCGTGCCGACGGTAGAACGTGGACTGCGCGAGACCGTTTTCTGTTCGATTGAGATTGCAGGCGATAGACCCTCAACGGAATCTACGTCAGGTTTTTCGAGTTGATCTAAAAACTGCCGGGCGTAGGCCGACAAAGATTCAACGTAACGACGCTGGCCTTCAGCATAGATTGTGTCAAACGCAAGCGAGGATTTACCTGAACCCGAAAGGCCGGTGATGACCGTAAAGCGATCGCGCGGTATTTCTACGTTGATATTCTTAAGGTTGTGCTGGCGTGCGCCTCTAACTGTGATGCGGTCGATAGCCATGGGCGAAACAATATTGCGTCGCTACGGATGCGAATTTGGGAGAGTAGCGAACCCGCCATTCTAGCGGAGGGGTTAAAGAGCGGCAAGCGGGTACGATGATTTAACGGACATCTCAAAAATGGGTGGATAGACGATTACCAAATCGCAGGGACGATCCTCTAAACACACGAAACAACACCAATCTTTTCGTGGAAATTCGTGGATCGTTTTATCCGGCAAACGTCCCCAGGCTTGAGTGCCGTCCGATGACGCCGAATGCAGGGCAGAGCATTATCTTGACAGTGTTTTCACGTGAGACCTAAACTGCAATTGCATTTTACCGAGCCCAGTTTGTTGCAGCTCCCGAGGCGAAATCGTTTGAATCTTCCAAACAGCCTTACCCTCCTGCGTATCTTTATCGTCCCGCTGCTGGTGGTCGTCTTGCTGACGCCGTTTTCGGAAAACTGGTTTGGCGTGCCGCGCCATATTTTAGGTGTAGCGCTCTTTTTAGGGGCGGCGTTGACTGATTATCTGGACGGGCATCTTGCTCGGCGTCGAGATCAGGTGACTCGCCTGGGCCAACTTCTCGATCCCATCGCAGATAAGCTTCTGATCTCGGCCGCGCTGATCTCGCTGGTGGAAAACCGCCTGGCTCCGGCATGGGCGGTGGTAATAATTATTGGTCGTGAATTTGCGGTGACTGGCCTACGTTCGATAGCGGCGGCGGATGGAGTAGTGATCTCAGCCTCACGAATGGGAAAGTTTAAGATGCTGGTCCAGGTGATGACTGTGGCACTACTCATCGGATCGAGTGTTGCTGGTAGGCCGCCGGTGGCAAACTTCGGTCTGCCGTTTCCTGCTATTGAGTTTTGGACAGTACCGGAACTACGCGCGGCCTGGCAGCATCTCATTGGAAGCGAGCCAACAACTGCCAGTGACTGGCAAGTGCTGCTCTATACAGCGGGCCGCGCAATGCTTTGGTTAGTAGTAGTCTCTGCTTGCCTTTCTATGTATGGATATTTCAAAGCCTTCTATCGGTCTGTAGTCTCGCCAGCCGAACCTGATTACCCTGCCAAACAGGCTACTGTTTCTGTCCGCGATTAGTTTTAATTTTCAATTTCTGCGCCAAACTCCAAGCGTACAAGCGCTTGAACTTAGTTCCGCCGCCTTCCTTTTTTGCTTCGCAGTGTTAAGATATCCGCAATCCTGAGTGCGACTTGCGTTTTCCTATGCGGGTTGGTAGTATCCGCATTTTGTCGGAATGCGCTATTTGTTCTCTATAGCGGGCCGGCGTAGCTCAGTTGGTAGAGCATCTGATTTGTAATCAGAGGGTCGGGGGTTCAAGTCCCTTCGCCGGCTCCACTAAGCACTTGACAGGATATGCAGGGGTGGTCGAGTGGTTAATGGCACCGGGCTG
>DASQKG010000174.1:0-10831 GCA_035630655.1 Pyrinomonadaceae bacterium | reverse complement strand
TCCGTTATAGAGCGAAAGTAAAAGATAATCACGATGTCCAGTTAGGCCGATGGGCGTGGGATGTCTTCTTGGTCAAGCTACTTTAGACAAGAAACAGAAAAACGCGTCAGTAACCGAAGTTACCAGCGCGTCCCCGTTCTGCCTAACCGAGAGCGTGCGTTTAAGCCACCTCGAACCGTGTGCATGCTCTCAGATAGGAAGGGGCTTGCCCCCGCTCTTACGTTCGCCCAAAGCTACTTAATCTGGTCCTTCTTCCTCAGGCACGACATCTCCTGAAGTGGCTGGTTTCAGCACCGGCGGCGACAGCAGACGCTGCGCGTAGCCTTCCGGGAACGAACGCACCCGACCGCTCGCGTCAGTCACCACGTGTCCAGTCTCGCCTTCGGCGATTACCTGCCCATCGGAGGCGCGGACCACTTCATAACCAAACCGCAGCGAACGCCTCCTGAGTTCGGCAATGTGAGTCCGAACGAGAAGCTCATCGTCGTAATAAGCGGGCGCTTTGTAACGGCAATAGCTTTCGGCAACTACGAGGAAGGCATCGTCGCTCTCTTCCATCTCTTTGTAAGAGAAACCACGCGCACGGCAAAACTCAGCACGCCCAATCTCAAACCAGACCAGGTAGTTTGCGTAGTAGACGATACCCATTTTGTCCGTCTCTGAATAACGGACACGCAAAAGCGTGTCGTGCCATTCTCCGTAGACGGGTTCGGGCGCAGGACTTGTCATCTGAGCGTTATGCCTTCAAACTCTACCGCAAGAGACTGCGGGTAATTGAGACTGCCATACCTTGGATCGATGAGCGGACTATAAGAGCGAAAGCCTAAACATGTCAAAGCGAATCACCCGTTTCCTTCCCCCGGTTCTCGCAATCGCAGTCGCGACCGCCGGCCTTATGTTCGTTAATTCTGCTGGAAGTTCGGCCCAGCGTCCCGCCGTTACTCCAAGCGCCACGAAACACTCCGCTATCGTTGCCACAACTGCTGAAGTGTTGCGGGAAACCAGTGAGATACGAGAACTGGAGATTCTTAGGCCGGTCAAAAGCGGCGCCCAATCGCGCGTGCAGATTGAACGCATGTTGGTAAAGAAGCTCGATGAGCAGATGAAAGAAGATGAAATGCATGCCGCCGAGCTTGGCTTGCGCAAGTTCGGTTTGGTGCCGGAAGGATTTGAATATCGGCCGTTTATTATCAAACTCTTAACTGAACAGGTAGCCGGATATTACGACGCCAAAGCGCGGGAGTTTTACCTGGCAGACTGGTTGGAACTAGAGGGCCAGAAACCGGTGATGGCGCATGAGCTGACGCACGCCTTGCAGGACCAGCATTTCAGCTTGCAGCGTTTTGAGAAATTGCCGGAGCATGAATCCGATGCCAAGCTCGCTGCTCACGCACTGATTGAAGGTGACGCCACGCTCGCCATGACGGTTTACATGGCAAGGAACCCTTTGGTCGCGCTGGCTTTCACACGGTCGTTGAGCGCAATGGGCGCTTCGTCGAAACTCTTCAACGAATCGCCAAGGGCCCTGCGTGACACACTGATCTTTCCGTATGCCCAGGGCATGGATTGGGCGACAGAAGTCTATAAGCGAGGCGGTTGGAAAATGGTTTCGGGTGCGTATGCAAAACTGCCGCAATCCAGCGAGCAGATACTGCACCCGGAAAAGTATTTTGCCTACGAGGCGCCGGTCAAGGTGACGCTGCCAGATCTGACTGACCTGCTAAATGAACACCGGAAACAGGAAAAGGCAATCAGCAAACAGCAAACAGCAGTCAGGAAAAGACAGAAGGCGCGAGCCCGTGGCGCGTCCGCCAAAAACCCGACACCCGACACCAGATACCCGGCATCCGCTCGCCAATCGACACCCTCCAAATGGAAACGCGTGGAATACGACGTCAACGGTGAATGGAGCTATTACCTTATCCTGGATCAATTCCTGAATGCTGCATCGATATCGAAACGGGCAGCGGCAGGCTGGGCGGGCGATCGCTACGCAGTCTACGAAGGGCCCAACTCCCAAATCCTTCTCACACACGTTTCTGAATGGGACACTCCCAATGACGCCGAGGAATTCTTTAGCGCATACGTGAAACGAACTGCTCTTCGCTATCCGGGCGCTACGGCGTTCGTGGAGGAAGCAGGGAACCCCTCGATCCGTCGTTGGGAAACGGGAGAAGGGGCGGTAGTCGTTGAATTACGTGGTTCACGTGTAATCGTTCTTGAGGGAGTTCCTGAGGGCCTTGATGCAGCCAAGCTGCTCGTGGTAACTGGATAGCAAGTACGATCCACAAAGCACACAAAATTTCACGAACGATATTTCGTGTTGCTTAGTGTGATTCGCGGATCGTTTGTTTGGCGTTCTCCCTACTCACAAGCATCAAGTAGTAACCTCGCGTGTCTTTTGTCTGGGAGTATTTCGTCATGTTATTTTGTGGGCGAAATAAAAACACAGAAAGCTTCTTTGAAGATCGCGCGCCCGATCTTAATCATGAAAAAGTCTGACGTCCTATCGCCCGCAAAACAATCTTCGAAGCGTCTGGAGGAGTTAACTGCCGAGTTGCGCGAACTCGAGGCAAAGCTGCGTCTCGGTGGCGGGCCGGACAAGATTGAACGCCAGCACAAACAGGGGAAGCTGACCGCTCGCGAGAGGATCGAACTTTTGCTCGACCCGGATTCGTATAGCCAGGAGGTTGGTTTACTCATGGCGTATGATCAGTACGAAGGCGGGGCGCCGGCTGCAGGCGTGGGTACGGTTGTCGGGCGCGTTCACGATCGCGAAGTTGTAGTTGTCGCAAACGATGCTACGGTCAAAGCCGGGTCGTGGTGGCCGGAAACGATCAAGAAGATCCTGCGCGCACAGGAGATCGCGATGCGTTCACATGTGCCGATCATCTATCTGGTTGATTCGGCCGGCGTAAATCTTCCTTACCAGGGCGGCGTGTTTCCCGGCCAGTATGGCGCCTCACGAATTTTCTATTACAACTCGCTCATGCGGCGTTACCTCAAGATTCCCCAGATATCCGCGGTGATGGGATCCTGTATCGCAGGTGGGGCATATCTGCCGGCTCTTTCCGACGTGATCATTATGGTCGAGGGCACGTCATTCATGGGGCTCGGCGGCGCAAATCTTGTTAAGGGCGCGACCGGGCAAACGATCGACAACGAAACCCTGGGCGGCGCTCGAGCTCATAATGAACTCTCCGGTGTTGCACACTATCGCGTTGGGGATGATAAAACGTGCATCGCGAAGATTCGTGAATTCGTCTCTGAGCTTCCGGTCAAACCGCCAAGCGTTGTTCCGATTCTTCCAGCCAGTGAAGCAGCCCGACCGGGAGCTGATCTTTACGACATTCTTCCGGCAGACCATAAACAACCGTACAACGCGCGGCACCTGTTGGACTGTTTGCTGGACGACGGACATCTCGACGAGTTCCAGGCAGACTACGCTAAAGAGATGATTACCGGCCACGCGCGCATTCGCGGCATTCAGGTTGGTGTGATTGCCAACAATCGCGGGATGATTCGCGCGCCCGGCGGCGGTCCGCCGCGCTTTGGCGGCATCATCTACACGGAGTCGGCCGAGAAAGTGGCCTACTTCATTGAGACCTGCAATCGACGCCACACGCCGCTAGTCTTCATTCAGGACGTGTCCGGCTTCATGGTAGGACCGGAAGCGGAACATTCGGGAATTATTCGCGCCGGGGCGCGGTTCGTTGAAGCAATGGCGACAGCACTAGTTCCGAAAATAGTGCTTACGGTTAACCACGCGTCGGGTGCCGGCTACTATGCGATGGCGGGCCAGGGATTCGATCCGGACTTTATTTTCAGTTGGCCTACGGGACGTATGGGCGTGATGGAAGGCGACTCGGCGGTGCAAGCGGTGTTTGGCAGTCAACTCGAAAAGCTGAAACGCAAGGGAGAGGAACCGTCGGATGAGCTGGACGCCGAGATGGACCAGGTGCGCGAAACTTATGAAATGGAACTTGATGCGAAGTATGCGGCGGCGAGGGGCTTCGTCGATGCAGTCATTATTCCGGAAGACACGCGTGATGCTTTGGAGCTGTCGTTGCGCACCAGTTTGAATTACGGCGGTCCGCACATTGGACCATTCGTTTTGCCCCCGACGTTGGTGTAGTGGCCAACAGGCGCATAGAGTATAGGCTTTAGCCTGCGTGGTTGGGTTAAAGTCCGTTAGCCTGGTTGGGGAAGAGGCAACTGAAGGTTGAACTCTGAACACCTCTTAAGATGAAAAACAAGATTCGCATTGCTGGTGGGCAGGGCTTCTGGGGCGATCTCCCCGACGCACCGGTGCGCCAGGTGGAAGGCGGGCAGATCGACTACCTCATGCTCGACTACCTCGCCGAAGTCACCATGTCCATCATGCAGAAACAGAGATCAAGGGATCCTTCGGCCGGTTACGCGAAGGACTTCGTTCCCCTGATGAAGCAGATTCTACCGGCCTGCGTAGAACGAAACATTCGTGTAACTGCAAATGCCGGGGGTGTGAACGTCGAGGGCTGCGCCGAAGCAGTAAAGGAAGTTGCGCTGGAACTCGGTCTTGCTGGAAAGCTGCGTATTGGAATCGTCACTGGCGACGACATCATGTCGGATCTGGACGGTCTCCTTGCGCGAGGCATTGACCTGCGCAACATGGATAACGGCGCACCTCTATCCACGGTGAGGGATCGAATCCAAAGCGCCAACGTCTACCTGGGCGCAGCGCCAATCGTGGAAGCTTTGGATAAAGGAGCGCAGATTGTAATTACTGGCCGCGCCACCGACACTGGGTTGACGCTTGCGCCAATTATTCATGAGTTTGGCTGGGCCGCGGATGACTGGGACCGGCTGGCTGCGGGGACGATTGCGGGGCACATCATTGAATGCGGGGCCCAGTGTTCGGGAGGGAATTGCCAGTATGAATGGCGCAGTGTTCCCAACCTGGCGGATGTCGGTTTCCCCATTGTTGAAGCTTCGCCCGATGGCACATTCGTCGTCACGAAACATGAGAAAACCGGCGGTTGGGTGGTTATTCCATCGGTCAAAGAGCAACTAGTTTACGAAATGGGTGATCCACACGAGTACATCACGCCTGACTGTGTCGCAGATTTCACGAGCGTGCAGCTTGAATATGAAGGCCGCGATCGCGTGCGCGTTTTCGGAATCAAGGGACAACCGGCGACAGAGTTTTATAAAGTTTCGATTAGTTACTCGGCTGGATACAAAGCAGTGGGCACGCTGGTTTATTCGTGGCCTGAAGCATACGACAAGGCGCAGGCTGCAGACAGGATACTGCGCGCGCGGCTTAATCGCTTAGGTTTGAGTTTTGATCAGATCCATACCGAGTTTGTGGGCGCCAACGCCACGCATGGTCCATTAGCCGGCAGGCCTTCGCCTGATAGTCCTGAGGTGCAGTTGCGCGTAGGAGTACGTGGTGATGATCGGGCGGCGATAGAGAGGTTCACAAAGGAGATTGCGCCGCTTGTACTGACGGGACCGCCGGGCGTCACGGGATTTGCGGGTGGACGTCCGAAGGTCGAGGAGATTGTCGCGTACTGGCCGGCGCTGATTCCGAAGAGTGAGATTAGCCCGCTGGTAAAGATTGTCGAAGTATGAGCGTCGAGTTTGGATCACGTACGTAAAAACATTTTCCATTTCTCATTTTCCATTTCTCATTCGACATTGAAGGCGCTGAAAGTCAGCGAAGTCTTCAATGGAAAATGAGAACTGAGAATGACAAATGGAAAATGGATTTTGAGCGCGTGAAGATTAAGGATCGGAATCAGATGAAGGTGCAACTCGTAAAACTTGCGCACGGACGGTCGGGCGATAAAGGCGACACGGCGAATATTGGCTTGATCGCCTTAGAGGATGAATTCTATCCGGTGTTGTTACGCGAAGTTACTGCAGAGCGAGTCAAGCAACACTTCACAGGCATCTGCAAAGGCGACGTCGAACGTTTTGAGTTGCCCAATCTCTGTGCACTTAATTTCCTTTTGCACCAAAGCCTGGGTGGCGGAGGCACGCTGTCGCTAATGACAGACGCGCAGGGGAAAACGTTTTCCACTGCGTTGCTGAGGATGGAGATTGAAATCTCTGATCAAGAAGCGCAGGAATTCGCACTACCGCAACATTAGGCAAGAATGATCCACTGAGAGGTGTTTAGAGTACAACCTTCAGGTTGCGGCTTCGCAACCACGCAGGCTAGCTTCTTCCCCACGCGGCAAGCTGAAGCTTGTACTCTAAACACCTGTTACCCAAGTGCACATCATGACTGAACCAGGCAACACGGTCCTATATAGAGTCGATGATGGGGTGGCGCATCTCACTCTGAATCGTCCTGACAAGAGAAACGCTCTGAACGATGCGCTGATCTCAGATCTTAAGGCAGCACTCGGACAGGGTAGCCGCGACGAATCGATCAGGGCAATAGTGCTCTCTGGAGCCGGCAGGGATTTTTGCTCGGGGGCTGATCTCAAAGCTCTGGAGAAGATTTCGAAAGCCTCCGTCGCCGGCAACATCGACGATGCCCGTTCGCTGATGGAGCTTTTCATGTTGATGCGCGCGCTTCCTTTGCCGGTAATCGCCGCCGTTAGAGGTAAAGCGTTGGCGGGTGGTTCTGGCCTGGCCAGCGCTTGCGACATTGTTCTAGCTTCCGCCGATGCTCGCTTCGGTTATCCGGAAGTGAAAATCGGATTTGTCCCAGCCATGGTGATGGCAATTTTGCGCCGCAATATCTCGGAGAAACGTGCCTTCGAGCTGGTCACGCGGGGCGAAGAGATCAGCGCCGAAGAAGGGAAACGGATTGGCCTCGTAAATCAGGTTTTCACTGAAGCAGACTTTGAGAATGAAGTCAGCGCTTACGCGAAGCGATTTTCAACACTCAGCAAATCGGCTGTCGCACTGACTAAAGGGCTACTTTATCAGATGGATACCATGGCGTTTGACCAAGCAATCGCAACAGGGGTCGATGTAAACGTCATTGCACGTATGAGCAAGGACTGCCAGGCAGGGGTTGCCAAATTCCTGAAGAAAGCCTAATCCCACTTACAGAAAAATCTTTGGCGTTATGTCCGAGGGGTTGCGATGTAGGACTTGGGCAGCCGTGGCGCGTGCGCATTCCATGACCGGATCTCCAACGGCCGTTACAAGCCCAGTTGACAGCGCTTCCGTACTGTCGATTCTGCGGGCGGTGGCGAACAATTCGAGGGCACGTGTGCGGCCAATTACCAGAGGTAAGCGTTGCGTGCCACCCCATCCTGTTATGATGCCGAGACGGGCGCCGGGATGAGCGAATACAGCATTAGTTGAGGCCACGCGGACGTCACATGCGAGCGCGAGATCTAAAGCACCACCCATGCAATAGCCGTTGACGGCAGCGATTGTTATTTGCCTGGCATCTGCAATCCACTGAAAAACGCGCTGGCCCAAGCTCGAAAAGTTCCGTGCAGACGTTGCGTCTAATTGCGACAGTTCGCGTATGTTTGCGCCTGAGGCAAATACGTCATCGGTGCCGGTGAAAATGATGGCACTTACGTCGGTGCGAAGAGTGACGTCCAATAATGTTGTCTGAAGATCATGAAGCGTTTGAAGTGAGAGGGGATTGCGTTCGTGAGGTCTATTAAAACGTATGACGGCGATAGCGTCGTCAACTTCCGTGACTATCGCGCGCGAATCTTCGGCCATCGCTTATTCGCGCGGCTTGACGTTGTCGCGCAGGAACTTGGCAATGTCTTCGGTTGAGGTGCCGGGCAAAAAGATCTCGGCCACGCCCTGGGCTTTCAGTTTCGCGATATCTTCTTGAGGAACAATCCCACCAAGCAGGACCAGGCAATCGTCCATTCCTTGCGCGCGAAGAAGCTGAACAATGCGCGGACACAAAGTGTTGTGTGCGCCGCTGAGTATAGAGACGCCTACAGCATCGACATCTTCCTGCAATGCGGCAGCAGCAATCATTTCCGGTGTTTGGCGCAAGCCGGTGTAGATAACTTCCATGCCGGCGTCGCGCAACGCGCGGGCGATAACTTTCGCGCCTCGATCATGGCCGTCGAGGCCAGGCTTGGCCACAAGCACGCGGATTTTCCTTTCGTTCATGGTTTGCATTGTAGCCCTTAGTCGATGAATTGCCCCAGCAGGCCGTCCCGCTTTATAAAGGGTTTCAGTTCTGAGTAACTAAAGAAGTATTCGCCGACAGGTGCAAACGCCTGAATTGCGTGAGGGTAACCAGCGTCGTAGAGAAAGGTGATTCCTTTGGCGCCCACAGAAAACTCAACAAGATTTTCGACTGTGAACTTCAATGGCTCCTGAGCTTCTTTCGCGATTCTGAGGTCTTCGGGTTCGCTCCTGGAAGCGGTGAGCTCTTGCACGATCTTTTTGAGCTCGGCCTGCAGTTTGTTGTTTACCAAAGCTGCCAGGGCCTCAGATTTATCGCCTATGAAGACTTCGGCAGCCTTGATAACGCTTCCATCCTTTAGATTAATGGCGAAGTGTTTTGTATGCGTATCTGGATAGGCCCCGGAGCCGCTCTGTGTAAAAGTCACGTCCAGAACATAGTTCCGGTTGTAATTAACCTTATAACCAAATTCTGCGAGCCATCTATCCTGACGATATTCATCGATAGAAGAATCGAATACGTTCTTTACCTGAAGCAATGCCTGCACGCGTCGAAGAACCTGGACGTTTTTCAAACCACTGACTACCGGGTAGATTACTTTCGCCGTCCTTTTTTCAGGAAACCCTTTCACCAGCGACGCACGCCGAATAAGCGTTACCGTGCGCGGCCTGATAATGACTCGATCATCCGCAGTCGCAGGCGAGGGTTTAGACTGAGCGTAACTAACTGAAGTTATAAGCAGGAGGACAAGACCGGGGGCCCAGGAGGTGCGCATAGTTGAGTGGTGTTTCCGCGGTCGCTTAGGCGATACCAAAGGAGTTGTGACTAAAAAGCCGGCTCTTCGTAGACTCCATAGACGTCGCGCAAGGCAGAGCAGATTTCGCCAAGCGTGGCGTAAACACGAACAGCTTCAATCGTGGCGGGCATTGTGTTCTCTTCATTCTGAGCGGCTTGTTTCAACTTCTCCAACGCGTTGGCCACGGCGCCGGCATCGCGGCGAGCTCGCGTCAGTTCGAGCCGTTCGATCTGATGCTCCCTGACTGATTCATCAATTACAAGGGTGGGGACCTGAGCGGGCTCGTCGTCCATCGCATATTTGTTTACGCCCACGATTATCTGTTCACCGCGCTCCACAGCCTTCTGATATTGGTAAGCCGAATCCTGGATTTCTCTTTGCGGGAAGCCCTTCTCAATTGCTGCGACCATTCCCCCCATTGAGTCAATCTTGCGGAAGTATTCCAACGCGGTGCTTTCCATCTTTTCTGTCAGTGCTTCTAGAAAATACGAACCACCGAGAGGATCGATTGTGTTGGCCACACCAGTTTCGTCGGCAATTATCTGCTGTGTCCGCAGGGCGATTAGCGCAGCTCGATCGGTTGGTAGCGACAAAGCTTCGTCATAAGCATCAGTGTGTAGGCTTTGAGTTCCGCCGAGGACGCCTGCAAGCGCCTGTATCGCCACGCGGACGATGTTGTTCAAGGGTTGCTGAACGGTCAATGACACGCCAGCTGTCTGGGTGTGGAAGCGCATCTTGAGAGTCCGTTCATTCGTAGAGCCGAATCGGTCGCGCATTTCGCGAGCCCAAATGCGTCGCGCCGCACGATACTTCGCAATCTCCTCGAAGAAATCGTTGTGTGCGTTGAAAAAGAAAGAGATGCGCGGGACAAATTCATCGACTTCCAAGCCGGCGCGAATACCCCATTCGACATATTCGAGGCCGTCGCGCAGTGTAAAAGCCAGCTCCTGTGCCGCCGTCGCGCCCGCCTCCCGAATGTGATATCCGCTGACGGAAATGGGATTGTATCGAGGGACCTGACTGGTGCAGAACTCGAACGTATCAATCACCAGCTTCATTGCAGGTCGAATCGGGTAAATCCATTCCTTCTGAGCAATGTATTCTTTGAGAATATCGTTTTGCAGGGTACCGGAAATCTTTTTCCAGTCTGCGCCCTGTTTCTCCGCCACCACGAGATACATCGCGAGAAGCACTGATGCGGGCGCGTTTATCGTCTGGGAAACTGTGACTTGATCCAGCGGTATCTGATCGAACAAGACCTCCATATCAGCCAGGGAGGAAACCGCTACGCCACACTTGCCGACCTCTCCTTCCGAGAGAAGCGAATCAGCGTCATAACCCATCAAAGTCGGTAAGTCATAGGCGACTGAGAGGCCGGTTTGACCTTGGGCCAGCAGATATTTGAATCTCGCGTTGGTTTCTTCGGGAGTACTGAAACCGGCGAACTGCCGCATGGTCCACAGCTTTCCGCGATAGCCTGTTGGATGGATGCCCCGTGTGTACGGGAACTCGCCAGGGAACGAGATGTCGCGGGAAAAGTCCTGATGTGCAATGTCGGCGGGAGTGTAGAGACCAGCGACCTCTTCAAGTGAAACAGTTTGGAATGCTTCCTTGCGTTCAGGATGCTTGCGTAAAACCGGTTCAAGGGTCTCGTGCTCCCAACGTGCCGCTGCTTCTTCGATTGGAGAACTGGCCTCTTTAGTGTCCGGCATAAGGCTCCCGAATGTTTGAACTTGTTACGAAGAAGTCGATCTTAGAGGAGGGGTATGCCACTGTCAACAGAGCGAATTGCCTCACAAATAATCTACTCGAAAGTGAATCGTTGCCTCAAATAAGAAATCTACTCGAAATGAGAGAGATTAACCCCGCAGGATTGAAGCTAGAGAGCGGGGTAGAAAATGAGGCTGAGGATGAAGGAACGGAAA
>DASQKG010000173.1:0-7783 GCA_035630655.1 Pyrinomonadaceae bacterium | reverse complement strand
TTTCCGTTCCTTCATCCTCAGCCTCATTTTCTACCCCGCTCTCTAGCTTCAATCCTGCGGGGTTAATCTCTCTCATTTCGAGTAGATTTCTTATTTGAGGCAACGATTCACTTTCGAGTAGATTATTTGTGAGGCAATTCGTACCTTTGCTGACGGCGATGCCAACGACGTAAACTTCGAGGACTATCATTGAAAGAGATTTCTATGCGGGAAAAATCCATCCAACGTAAAGTACGTCCAACCCATCCCGGCGCGATCTTAAGAAACATGCTGGAAGAACTGGCTACCGATGGAAGCGATCAGCTCCCAACCATGACGCAAACGGAATTGGCAAAGCGACTAGGTGTGTCACGGCGCACAGTCAGCGAGTTGATTCGCGAGCGTCGCAGTATAACAGCGGACATGGCAATTCGTTTGTCACGAGTGTTCAAGACCACGCCGGACATTTGGATGAATTTGCAGAAGGCGGTTGACCTGTGGGATGCCGCTCGAGCCAATAAGAATGACTATGCGAAACTCAGACCCGTTGCCGCGTGACATCTCCACGCCGAGATTCTCGCTAAGAATTGTTGGTACAAATGGCGAGATTGATAACTCACGTTAGACAAGTGTGATACGCCTGCGGGTACGTGGGACCGTTATCGAACTACGAGTAGGGACTTATGAGCGAATCCTAGACATTGAAGAGAGAATTGGCCTCGCAATCAAGATCGGGGAGAGTCACTACCGCGAGTTCAAAAGCGCGTTCGAGGGTGAGCCCGGAGCAAAAAAACCGCGCGGCCTGAAGCCAATCATGTCAGATGTCGGACGTACTCTAGTTGCTTTTGCCAATGCCGACGGCGGTGAACTCTTAATTGGCGTCGAGGATGATGGAACAATCACCGGCATTCCCCACGATGAGTCTGCGGTTGCGGCAATGATGGCTGCTGACGGAACTCATGTTCACAACCACACCCCTCTGCCAGCTCCGCGAAAGCGAGCCATTCTGCTCGACGGATTGACCGTTGCCTATTTCGCGGTCTCGAAAGGAACTCAGTTCATTCATCTGACTTCCGATGGCCGCTGCCTTCGCCGAGTCGACCGTGAAACGATTCCCTACAGCTCAGAGCGGATCCTCGCCGATCGGTTGGAAGGTCAGGCCCGGATCTGGGACCGAGAAACGGCTCATGGCGCTACCGTCGAAGATCTGGACCTAGATCTCATTCAGGGTGTCGCTAGCCAGATTGCCTACGGCATCAGCGTCGAAAAGTGTTTGCAATACCTTGATCTGGCTATTATTTCCACCGAGCGACCGAAGGACCCGCAGGCTTCGCGCTATCTGGAAAACACCGCCACCACGCGCGGCAAGCCATCAATCACAGTCGAGGCCGGCCACGCCGGCACAGTCGAAGCCGACGACGTCAGCGCGCTGACGGGCGGCTGCCTCAACGTGATGCGATATCTGAAAATGTTGGCCGGGACGGCAACATTGATTGAAAACCCGGTGTGGATCGACAAGGTCGTACCCCTGGCCAGCGAGCAGACCGGTATGTTCTATCCGCTGGTCCGGCGCGGCGCCTATGTCCAGCAAGGCATGAAAGTTGGTTACGTCACGGATTACCTTGGCAAGGTGATCTTCGAAGCGCGCGCGCCCGCAGCCGGAGTTATTCTCTACATCTGCGCTGTACCCTCAATGACGAAAGGCGCAACCATAGCAAACATCGGCGTGGTGGAGCGGTAAGAGGTCTACTGCAGCCAGCAGACGAATACGATCCGCTGGTTTAGGATCTAGTCGAGGAGATGATCATGAACAAACGTTCCGGTGCGTGCTGTTTCCTTTTGGCGGTTCTTTTGGTGGGAGCGACTGCAGCCCAGTCGCAGACCGCCTCGATCACGGCGATCAAGGCCGGCCGGCTTATCGACCCGGAAACCGCGACTGCGACCACCAACCAGGTAATCCTCATTGAGGGCGAAAAGGTCAAGGCGGTTGGTTCCAACCTAGCAATACCCGCCGGCGCTACGATCATTGACCTATCGAAGCTCACGGTGCTGCCCGGTCTCGTTGATGCACATACTCACACAGCGCTGACATACAAAGAGCAACCCGAGAATAATTACTACTACCTCACCTACGTGATGGAATCTTCTCCGCTGCGGGCGATTCAAGCCGCTTCCAACAGCATTCAGCTTCTCAGTTCAGGCTTCACTGTCATTCGTGATGTGGGAAACAACGCACTCTACGCAGATGTGGCTCTGCGGCAAGCGATCGAGCAGGGTTGGCTGCCCGGACCGACGGTGATTCCGTCTGGGCCAATGATTGGCAGCACTGGCGGACAATTCTGGCCCACTCCGGAAATGTACAAGCAGCACAACATCATGTTTCCCGAGTACATCGATGCCGACAGTCCGGAAGAGATCGTCAAAGCAGTTCGCCAGAACATGTTGTTCGGCGCCAGGACAATCAAGCTATGCATTGACTGCAAGCCGTGGGGTTATTCCGTGAATGATATTAAGCTGGCGATCGACGAGGCGGCGAAAGGCGGCTGCAAAGTTGAAGGGCACGTGCAGACCCCGCAAGGAGCGCAGCGAGCGATTGACGCGGGCATTTACATCATCGCCCACGGTAATGCGCTGACGCCGGAACACCACCGTCAAATGGCCGAGAAAGGAATCTTCCGCGCTGGCACTGATACGCCGTTCACGAAATACCGTGGCAGTGAAGCGGCCTTCAAGCAGACGGTAGCCAAGCTGCGCGATGCCTGGGAAAAGAAGGTGCCGCTGACATTCTCGACTGACTTCGATTACTGGAACGAACGGATGAAGGACGACAAGACTGGCGAGTGGCTAACGCGTGGTGAAATGACAATTGCTTTCCTCCAGACGTGGAAGGCCGCCAACATTCCTCCGGCTGACATCCTGCGCGCGATTACCATCAACGGCTACAAAGCGGCCGACGTAATCAGTGAGCGCGGGCCGATCAAACCCGGATTCTTCGCCGACCTAATCGCAGTTTCAGGCGATCCGCTCACAAACATTGATGCACTGCGTAACGTGCAGTTCGTGATGAAGAACGGAATGGTGTTCAAAAACGATGGAGTGATGACGCCTGAGAAGTTTTTCCACCCGGGTCCCGTGCGCACGCCAAGCGGAAGGTGGACCCGCTAATCGCTTGCAGTTAGGCAGATCTGCTAGGGACCATCGGACTCTCGATCTCAAATTGGCGATGATGGAAAACCCGGCGGTGGCGAAGACGCAGCAACCTGAAGGTTGTACTCTATATCTGTTAGCCAGCAGTCCTCACTTATTACTGAGCTTACTCCTGAACCTAGCCTCCTCTCCTTAACTCGGCTAAAATCGGCCCGTCAAGCACGCGAGAGATCGTAAGCACCGCTATCCCCGATGGGTTCAACTTTTCACGCATAAGATGTTTCACGTGAGATGACTCTGGCAGCCGGCACAACACTCGGTCGCTATGAAATCCGCTCGCAGCTCGGCGTAGGCGGAATGGGTGAGGTGTACCTGGTTGAAGATACTGCTCTCAACCGCAAGGTGGCGCTAAAAATTCTTCCCGCGGATCTTGCTCTTAAGAAAGAACGCATGGCGCGTTTTACTCGCGAGGCAAAGGCGGCCGCGGCGCTCAATCATCCAAACATCGCCCACATCTACGAAATCGGCGAACAGGATGGCATGCATTTCATCGCCATGGAATACGTCGAAGGGACGACCCTGCGCGAGAAGATCCACCACGAGCGTACTGACCTGAGAAAACTGATCAAGTACCTGCAGCAAGTGGCCAGCGGTCTGGCCAAAGCGCATGGGGCGGGAATAGTCCATCGCGATCTGAAACCTGACAACATCATGATTGCGCGCGACGGTTACGCCAAGATTCTCGATTTCGGATTGGCAAAACTGGTTGAGCCCGCCGGTGTCGGACCCAGCGAAACCACCAGCGATGTCGCCACCGTCGAATGGGAACAGCATTCGCTGCCGGGAAAACTGTTGGGGACGGTGGGTTACATGTCGCCCGAACAAGCGCAGGGCAAGATGGACGACATAGACCACCGGTCCGACATTTTCTCCTTTGGCTGCATGCTGTATGAGGCGGTCACATTGCGCCGCCCATTTCAGGGCGAGTCGAAAGTTCAATCTCTCTACAGAATCGTTTACGAGGCGGCGCCCCCACTAAAGGATTTCAATCCTGCGGCTCCACCGGAGTTGCAGCGGATCGTTCGCCGCTGTTTAGCTAAAGATCCTGAAGAGCGGTATCAATCAATTCAAGACGTTGCGCTGGAGTTGAGGGAGCTCCGCCGCGAGCTTGAAGGCGATGCTCAAATCGACACAACGATCGCACCCCCGATGATGGGGAGTTCCTTAACGCAAGCTTCGCATCTTCAAAGCTCGATTACGCCCACACTGCTAAGCGCCGCTAACACCAGCGTGGACCACGCGGGCCGGCCCACGACCAGCACCGAAGTAATCATCAGCGAGATCAAACAACACAAACGAGGATTCTTGCTCGCGGTGTTAGGTTTGGTTGTTATTGCAGGGGCACTCATCGCTCTGTGGCTCAAGTTTTCCCCCGGTCCGAAAGCCGAGCCTTTTCGCACCTTTAAGATCACGCGAATTACTACCGGCGGGAAGGTCGGAAACGCATCGATGAGAGGCTACACCTCAATTTCTCCTGACGGCGCATTTGTTGTCTTCAGAACGACCGAGTCAGGAAAAGACAGCCTGTGGGTGCGACAGGTGTTCACTGGCAGCCTGGTGAAGATCGTACCGGATCTGCCAGACAAGATCGGCGGCACAACGTTCTCGCGTGACGGCCAGTATATCTACTACTCGACATTCGGCGACAGAGACCCGGTGGGCACGCTTTACCAAGTGGCCTTCCTTGGAGGGGAATCCCGCCGCATCATGGGCGGTGTGACGAGTTCGGTAACGTTCTCACCCGATGGTAAACAACTGGCCTTTGTTCGCTACTCTGGGGAGTCAACTTTTTTGATCGCGGCCAACGCAGACGGAACGGGTGAGCGACAGCTGGCTGTTCGTAAATCGCCCGCCTACTTCCAATGGGGCGCAGGCCCAGCCTGGTCGCCGGATGGAAAAACACTGGCATGCGGTGCGGGAATCTTTAGCGGCAACCTCGCCGCCAGTGTGGTTTCAGTAGATGCGGCCAGCGGGGCTGAAAAGCGAATCACGACGCACAATTGGGTCAACGTTTTCCGAGTTCAGTGGCAGCATGACGGCAGCGGGCTGATCGTCGCCGCCATGCCGGAACTGACTTCGGCGGGCACGCAGTTGTGGTATGTGTCGTATC
The DNA here is from genome assembly GCA_035630655.1 of Pyrinomonadaceae bacterium. Classification (GTDB taxonomy): domain Bacteria; phylum Acidobacteriota; class Blastocatellia; order Pyrinomonadales; family Pyrinomonadaceae; genus PSRF01. The sequence goes on along the minus strand of DASQKG010000173.1, from coordinate 2,487 downwards.
CCGGTGGTGAAGTGCGGAGAATCACCAACGACCTGAACGCATACGGGACTTTCAGTCTTGGTCTAACCGCTGACTCGAAGACGATGGTCACCGTCCAGGCGGATAGGTCCTCCCAAATATGGGTGGTGGTGCCCGGCGAGGATGCGAGTCAAGGGAAACAAATCACTCATGGCAAGTTTGACGGCGATACCATTGCCTGGACACCAGACGGAAAAATTCTCTACACGGGCCCAGCCGGGGAACAGTTGGACATTTGGAGCGTCAGTGTCGATGGCACGGACAATAAGCAGTTGACGACGGACTCTTACACTGAAGGCCTGGGATGTGTCTCTGCGGATGGTCGTCACGTGGTATTCAGTTCAAACCGTTCCGGCAATTTCAATCTTTGGAGAATGACTTTTGGCGAGCGCGAGCCTCAACAGCTGACCCAGGGACAGGAGATGGATTCTCAACCAGGGTGTTCTCCCGACGGACAATGGGTCTTGTTTAGATCGTACAGGCAAGGGAAGCCGACATTCTGGAAAGTGCCTTTGGCAGGTGGCCAGCCTCAACAACTATTCGACAAGTCATCTCAGTGGGCTGCCATTTCGCCGGACGGCAAATTTGTGGCGGTGCGATTCTTTGACGAGCAAGGTAAGTTCAACCGAATTGCGATCTTGCCGTTTGAAGGCGGAGCGCCGATCAAGACTCTGGAAGTGTCAGGAAGTTTTCGCGAAGTTGGTCTGGGATGGAGCGGAGACAGCCGCTCGGTTATTTATGCTGACGAACGCGACAGTGCCTACAACCTTTGGAGTATGCCGGTCGATGGTGGACCAGCGAAGCAACTGACTCAATTTAAGACCGGTTTGATATTCGCGTTTCAGCTCTCGCGCGATGGCAAGCAGATAGCGATCTCCCGCGGGACGCAAACCGATGACGTGATCCTCGTGCGCGATGCTGAATAAAGTCATTTCTAGCTGCCCCCGCTCTTCCGTTGATTACCTCGGTTCCGGGAAAGTTCCAACGAAATTATAAAAAGAAAATTAACCGTTTAGATCGGGCACTTGTGCCCGCGCGTAGGCGGACAAGTCCGCATTCTAAACGATGGCCAGGAAGCTAGAGGTTCGACGAGTTTGGTTAAACGCTCGCGGTTTAGTTGGAACTCGTTGGCCCGCCCTCCCTAACGGTCGGGCTACTGCCCGTTCGCTAGGCAACCCCACAGTTCGGACCACGCTCTTAGCACCATAGTAACGGTCACCTTCTTATTCACTAACCATTTCAGGTTACCTTTGCACGTCTATCCCGAAAGGCTTCCATGCGAAGAATTCATTTGTTAGTTCTATTGCTGCTTGCCTGCTCATCCGTCATCGCCACTTCACCGCAGGCCTCGACACAGAAGCGAACGGTTACGCTTAAAGGTCGCGTGGTTGATGCCCGCACGGGCGAGGCAATTGGAAAGGTGAAGGTCATCGCCAACGCAGTGGACCAAAGTACAACCACTGATGACAACGGCGGTTTCACGCTCGCGAACCTTCCCGTGGGCCAATTGGATCTTTATATCACCACGGTAAATTACGGGCTCGTCAAGAAGACAATCACGCTGCGCGAAGAGAACAACGAGTTTAGGATTGCGCTGAACGAAGACGCCGCGGCGCTGACAGAGAGCGTTACTATCAATGCCGGCCCATTTGAGACTTCGCAAACAAACGCTGCAACCGAGCAAACACTTAACAAGCGCGAACTCCATGCTCTCTCGGGTATTCTTCTGAGCGATCCTTTGCGTGCGGCCCAGGCGCTGCCAGGCGTTACCACCAACGACGATTTCCGCAGCGAATTTGCAGTGCGCGGCGCCGGCTTCGATCGCGTCGGTCTTTATGTCGATGGAGTACTTACGGACAACTTCGTTCATACCGTTAACGGAGGCTACGCCGACACAGGCTCGCTTTCGGTCATCAACGCCGACACGGTAGAAAACGTATCGTTGATGAGCGGAGCATTTCCTGCAAAATATGGCGACCGCACTGGCGGCATACTGGATATTGAGACACGCGACGGCAATCGCGTTGAACCCTCCGGCCGCTTCGCTGTTAGTTTGAGCGGTTTATCGGGCGTTGTTGATGGTCCATTCGACAAAGGGCGCGGGTCGTATTTGATCGCCGGACGCAAGAGTTACGTTGGCTATGTGCTGCGCCGGATCAACGAGCAAAACCAATTTACCAACAACCCACCTATTCTTGGGTTCGCCGATCTTCAAGGGAAGGCGCTCTACGATATAAACGGGCGCAATCAAGTAGGCTTCTCGCTGATCTTCGGAACGTTTAATTTCGACCGCAATCGCGATCGCGAATTGCTTGGCCCCGACACGCTCTTCCGCGGCACCTCGCGCAACCTGCTCTTCAACGCCCATTGGACCCACACGCCAGACTCTCGGGTCTTTTGGCAGACGCGTTTCTTTGGCCTGCGGACAAAGTTTGTAAATACCAACAATGAAAACATTCGGTTGCTGGA
>DASQKG010000172.1:0-22959 GCA_035630655.1 Pyrinomonadaceae bacterium | reverse complement strand
ACGTACTTCTCGTGGACGCGCTTCGCCGTGGTGCCTCAGACATACACATCGAACCATATGAGAAAGAACTTCGCATTCGCTTCCGCATAGACGGCGTACTTTACGATGTGATGCGGCCGCCACTCAAAATGCGCGATGCCCTGATTTCACGTGTGAAGATCATGGCCAAGCTTGACATCTCCGAGAAACGGCTCCCCCAAGACGGGCGAATTAAAGTCAAGGTCAAAGTTGATGCGCGCTCCCGCGAACTGGATTTCCGCGTTTCAACACTTCCTACTCTGTTTGGCGAGAAGGTTGTATTGCGTTTGCTTGATAAAGAGAACCTCATGCTAGACATGACCAAGCTCGGTTTTGAACCCGAGTCGCTGGTTAAGTTTCAGCGCAACATCTCGAAACCGTATGGAATGGTGCTGGTAACAGGTCCTACCGGAAGCGGAAAAACCAACACGCTTTATTCTGCGCTGCAATCACTCAACACGGTACAAACCAACATCATGACTGCGGAGGATCCTGTCGAATTCAACTTGATGGGAATCAACCAGGTCCAGATGAAAGAACAAATCGGGTTGAATTTCGCTGCGGCACTGCGCTCATTCCTCCGACAGGATCCCAACATTATCCTGGTCGGTGAAATCCGCGATTTTGAAACGGCCGAGATCGCAATCAAGGCTGCTTTAACCGGACACTTGGTTCTGTCGACCCTCCATACAAATGATGCCCCCTCCACGATTTCCAGGCTTATGAATATGGGAATTGAGCCCTTCCTGGTTGCCACGAGTGTCAACTTAATTCAAGCACAGAGACTAATTCGCCGCGTATGCAAAGATTGCAGACGTGAGCACCCCACCCCTCCTGAAGCCCTGATGGAAGTCGGGTTCACCGCCGCCGAGGTTCAAACACTCAAGACGTTCAAAGGCAAGGGTTGTTCGACTTGCAACAATACAGGTTACAAGGGGCGAATTGGCCTCTATGAGGTGATGGAAGTCAACGATGAAATCCGAGAACTGATTCTTATTGGAGCCTCGGCTCTGGAATTAAGGAAAAAAGCAATTGAAGACGGCATGATTACATTGCGCGAATCCGGACTACATAAGATCCGCGCTGGACTGACTACCCTCGAGGAAGTGGTCCGCGAGACGGTGGCCTAACCGAAAGAAGGAAAACTATGTTGCGAAAAGTCACGTTGTCATTCTTAATGTTGATCTCAGTCGTTGTGTTACTCCCGTTTGCTAACTCTGCCGCGCATGGTCTTCGACAGACGTCTGCAGCTCAAAAACAGCGACGCCTTCGACGTCATTCACGCGCCTGGTGGCGACGGTATCGCGCTCGAGTGCGAATGCGACGCGCAGGCGCAGTCGCTGCCTTAGCACACCGTAAAGCGCAGCTCGGTCCAGTCCTCTCTGTTGCAAATAGGGACGAGGTAACAAAGGGCGTACTGCCTGCATTGCCAGTCGGATGGAACAGTCCAACTGTGGCTGGCAACGGCGAACTCAGGTTTCGATCAGAGAGCAGCGCGGGGCCACCCAGCCAGGCTACTCTGGCAGTAATTGCCAAAAGTCGCCCCACACCGTCATACCTCACTCAACGGGAACAGACTCGCTTGCTCGCGGGCGTCGCCTTCTCCGATTTGCGCCGCATCGTGATCGATAAAATGATCAATGCAGGCGGTTGGGTGGTTAACGATTACGAGCGACAGGTAAACGGCGCTCGCGTGTTCGTTGTGGTAGCTCAAACTCCGAGCGACGGCAGGTCGGAGGACAAGTCATGGCAGTTTTATTTTGCTGAGGTCGATGGAAAGATCTACAGCCTGACGCTCAACACGCCGTTGCAGTTTTCAGACCGTTTAGCCGCAGAGGGTGAAAAGTTCTTGAGCTCATTTGGGACCAAGACTTCGGTGGTCCAGACGCCAAAACGATAACTGAATCTAAATAACCCTCCGTTCAAAATCAAAGACACGAATTCATCACTCAGGAGCACGCCCTCGATGCCACTCAACGAAACAACTCCGCAAGTCTCACTATCCGAACTGCTGCGGCGGCTCTCCGAGCTGGGCGGCTCGGATTTACACATCACCACCGGTACAGCACCGCAAGTTCGCGTCGACGGTCATCTGCGTCCGCTTGAAGGGTATCGTCAAATGACTGCTGCGGACACGAAGCAACTAGCTTACTCCGTACTTACCGATGCACAAAAACACCGGTTCGAAGAAAATCTGGAGCTGGATTTTTCCTTTGGTGTCAAAGGTCTCTCCCGCTTTCGTGCTAACCTCTTCAACCAACGCGGTGCGGTAGGGGCAGTTTTTCGCGCCATCCCTTACGAAATTAAGCCCTTCGAAGACCTCGGCCTGCCAACTGTTGTCCAAACACTCTGCGATAAACCACGCGGCTTAATCCTAGTTACAGGTCCAACCGGCTCGGGTAAGTCAACAACTCTGGCCGCGATGGTCGACAAAATTAACCGCGACCGCCACGAACATATTCTTACCATCGAGGATCCCATCGAGTTTCTGCACAATCACAAAGGCTGCCTGGTAAATCAAAGAGAAGTGAACGCAGACACGCACGGATTTGCGAACGCGCTAAGAACAGCCCTTCGTCAGGATCCGGATGTCGTTCTGGTTGGCGAAATGCGCGACCTCGAGACAATCGAATCGGCTTTGCGCATCGCTGAAACTGGCCATTTAACGTTAGCGACTTTGCACACCAATTCGGCGGCCTCTACGATCAACCGAATCATCGATGTCTTCCCATCCGACCAGCAATCACAGATTCGGGCGCAACTTTCGTTGGTGCTCGAAGGAATCCTTTGCCAGGCGCTCCTGCCTCGTGCGGAAAAGACCGGTCGCGCGATGGCTCTAGAGATCCTAGTACCAAACTCAGCCATCAGAAACTTAATCCGCGAAGACAAAGTCCATCAAATCTATTCGATGATGCAGACTGGCCAGGACAAGTACGGAATGCAGACCTTCAACCAGTCACTCGCGACCTTATATCACAGACGACAGATCACACTGGATACGGCCTTGCAACGATCCTCGAACGTTGACGAATTAAAAGAGTTGATTGAGCGCGGTGCGGGTCTCAACACTGCCAACGCCGCCAAACACCCAAGTCCGTATGCACAGGCGCGACCCATCGGCACGCGTCCGACAGTGAACGGTTAACAACAGACTTCGGAGCATTATATTCCTACATACGTATTCAAAGGTCGCAACAAATTAAATGAAATCGTCGTCGGTGAACGCGTCGCCGATAACCGTGACGCCTTACGTCAGATTCTTCGTCGTGAGCAGGTGACCTTGACGTCAGTAAAGGAAAAAGGGCGCGAGATCGGGATCCCAAAGATCGGTGGCAGGAAGAAAGTTAAATCGAAAGATCTTTCTATATTTACTCGTCAGTTTTCGGTAATGATTGACGCAGGTCTGCCATTGGTCCAATGCCTGGAGATTCTAGCTCAGCAACAGGACAATAAGTATTTTCAACAGGTCTTATTGCAAGTCCGGCAGGACGTAGAGGAAGGTTCAACCCTAGCAGCGGCAATGGGCCGGCATTCGCGCGTCTTCGATCAACTTTACTCGAACATGGTCGAAGCCGGAGAGACAGGCGGTATTCTCGATCTGATTCTTCAGCGCCTTTCGACCTTTATCGAGAAGCTCGTGAAGCTGAAACGGGATGTGGTCTCCGCGATGATCTATCCGGCAGCAGTAATTGTGATGGCCATTGGCGCCGTCGCTGTAATCATGGTTGTTGTCATTCCGCAATTTGAACAGATATTTCTCGGCTTGCTTGGACCAGGCGAACAGCTTCCCTTGCCTACGCGAATCGTCGTAGGAATCAGTAACTTCCTGGCCGGTTGGGGCGGACTCATCATCCTGGTTGGGTTAATTGCGTCGGTTATAGGACTTCGGTTCTACTACAGAACGCCTGGCGGACGCCGAATGATCGATCGGCTACTGCTGAAGACTCCAGTGATCGGTCCAATTCTTCGCAAGGTCGCCGTGGCGAGATTCGCCCGCACTCTGTCAACGCTCCTTTCATCAGGTGTGCCAATTCTACAGTCGTTGGATATCACCGCCCGCACGGCTGGCAATGTGATTGTTGAGGAAGCAATCACTAGCGTGCGCGCTGGAGTTGAACGCGGTGAAAACTTCGTCGACCCTTTAAAAGCCACTGAAGTCTTTCCGCATATGGTGGCGCAAATGGTTGGCATCGGGGAACAAACGGGCGCACTTGATGCAATGTTAGGCAAGATCGCTGACTTTTATGAACAGGAAGTCGATGCCGCCATTGCCAACCTACTTACACTAATGGAACCTATTCTCATCGGTTTCCTGGGCGTAACCATCGGTTCGATTGTGATCGCAATGTATATGCCGCTATTCACCCTTATTGGAAAACTCTCAAGCGGGGGGTAGGGCACGGGAGGCTTTTTAGTCCATTGTCATAGGGAGGCTCGGTAACGGGCCTCCCTTTTATTTTTGGAACACGTTGTGAATAGAGAACTCATGACTTAAGAAAGGGAAATGGGTTAGAGCGCTTACCGACTAGCCTGCCTACCCTTCTTTGGATCATGAAAAACGATGTGACCCTCCCTGTCTGCTCTGTGATAGGCTTGCCGTGAATGGGCCTTGACGACGGAATAGATAGAAGATCACTTAGTCAGAAGCTTTGGTGGCTTATTCTGGGCCGTGTCGTCGCGGCTGTTTTGCTCTTTCTTGGCCGTGTGCTCTGGATTCGTGGCAGTGCGGGACTAACCAGAGCCGAAAACTGGCGCCCACTGCTCATCATCGGCTGTCTTAGTGCTGCGTATGCACTTGCTCATCGCTATTCAAGAGCGCTGCTGCTTCAGGCCAGGTTCCAATTCGTCATAGACATCCTCCTGGTAACCTGGCTGCTCCAGACGAGTGACGTCATCCATTCTCCATACGTCGCGCTGTATATCGTCATCATCGCAGCTTCGAGTCTCTTCCTTGGACCACGCGATTCGATAGCAATCTCAGTCGCCTCCGCTTTTGCATTTACGGTTAGCGCGCTTGCAGCCCTCGGCGGTCTTGGCCCGAGCGTCAACCAGGATCTGCTCGATAACAGCCGGTTGCAAACCATTCAATCGATCGGCCTTTTTGACATAGCGTTCCTGGTGGTCGGGCTCTTATCCGCGAGGTTGGCCGCCCGCCAATCTCGTTCTGATGTAAGGCTTCGAGATGCGACCCGGTCGTTAGCCACGTTGCGAGCACTACATGAACGGATCGTGGAGTCGATACGCTCGGGAGTGGTCACGACAGATTTACTGGGGCGAATCTATTCGTTCAACGCTGCGGCAAAAGAAATCACAGGTTACAACGAGAGCGACGTACGCGGCCAAGACGCCTCGATTTTCTTCGGGGAAATCAAGGAAATCATAGCCGATTCGGTGAACACTGCTACCGCAGGAGACGCGAGTCCGAGGTTTGAAGCCGACTGTCTAACTGCCGATGGGCTTCGCTTGCGTCTTGGGTTTAGCATCTCTCCTTTGTTTTCCGAAGCAGGCGAAACAACAGGCACTGTGATTACCTTCCAGGACTTGACGCAAATTCGCGCTCTTGAAGAAACCTCACGCCGCCAGGACCGCCTCGCCGCGATCGGCCGAATGGCCGCATCGATTGCCCATGAAATTCGCAACCCATTGGCGGCGATGCGCGGGTCAATTCAAATGCTTCGGGCGGACATGGCCGGCGACTCTTCTGAAACGCAATTGATGGAGATCATTCTTCGGGAGTCTGATCGTCTCAACCGAATCATCAGCGATTTCTTGAGCTATGCGCGTCCGCGCTCTATCGTGCAATCAAAGGTAGACGTTGGCGAGTTATTGAAGCGGACGTTCACGCTGCTAAGACATAGCGCGGAAATAAGCGAAAAGCACCTATTAGAAGAAGACGTGCCAAGCCAACCGGCGTTGCTTAACGCGGATTCCGAGCAGCTTCAACAAGTATTTTGGAACCTTGCGAGAAATGCTTTGCAGGCAATGCCCGAGGGCGGGACTCTCCGGGCAAAGGTGGAAGCCAATACCAACGGCCGCTTGCGCATTACCTTTTCCGACACCGGTCGTGGTATGGCGCCGGAGCAAGTTGAGCATCTGTTTGAACCTTTTTCTTCGACCACTGGTGGCACGGGACTCGGGCTTTCAATTGTCTATCAAATCATTCGCGACCATGGTGGTACAATTAATGTCCGCAGCCGAGAGGGGCGAGGAACCACAATCGCGATAGAACTTGCGGGGCAAGTCGGAACTGAAGAACGGGATCAAACAATCGGAGATGGTTAAGCTGCCGGCCGTTAACTCCAGATCGCTATTCATAGCATGGCTAATTTACTTATCGTTGATGACGAACTCGGGATGCGTCAGTTTTTAACGCATCTTTTCCAACGCGAAGGCCACACTGTCCGAGCCGCAGAGAATGGCCGTGAGGCCTTGGAACTAATGCGCGCTACGCCGGCCGATCTGGTTGTCTCCGATGTGAGAATGCCAGACATGAACGGTATCGAGCTGCTGCGTTCAGCACGAGAACTGTTTCCCGCGGTGGAAGTGGTCCTTATGACAGCATTCGCGAATGTGGATACGGCGCGCGAAGCATTTCTGCTAGGCGCTTATGATTTCGTCCAAAAGCCATTCGACAACGATTTATTGAAAGAGACGGTCACCCGCGCGTTACAAAAGATTTCGCTGGTAAAAGAGAAAGACGCGCTCCTTGAAGAGAACAAGGTCTTAATCCAAGGGCAGCGTTCGCGCGGCAAACTCAACAACATTATCGGCAGGTCGGCAAAAATGCAGGCCCTTTACCAGATGATTGAGACGGTCGCCCAAGTCCAGTCGACGGTGCTGGTGACCGGAGAATCAGGAACGGGAAAGGAATTAGTTGCTCGAGCGATCCACGATTTAGGACCACGGGCAGAAAAGGCCTTTGTTTCCATCAACTGCGGCGCCTTCACTGAAACTCTTCTCGAATCGGAGCTCTTTGGTTACGTCAAAGGCTCCTTCACCGGAGCGAACACCAATCGCAAGGGTCTTTTTGAGGCTGCCAACACGGGCACGATCTTCCTCGATGAAATCGGAGAGATGTCTCCCGCCATGCAGGTGAAACTGCTTCGTGTACTGCAGGAGCGAAAGCTGCGGCCCGTAGGAGCAACCGAAGAGACCACTGTGGACACGCGTGTTATCGCCGCGACCAACCGCGATCTGGGAAGCATGGTCAAAGATGGCACGTTCCGCGAAGATCTCTTCTATCGAATCTCCGTGATTCCCATCGAGCTTCCGTCTTTGCGGGAAAGAACCGACGACATCCCGGACCTGGCTAACCACTTCGCCGAAAAGTTCTGCGCCAGCAGCGCTCGCACATTGTCGATCAGTGAAAGCGCAATCCGTTTGCTCGAAAACTATATCTGGCCAGGGAACGTTCGTGAGCTTGAGCATACTATCGAACGCGCCGTGGCGCTTGAGACAACCAACGAAATCCAACCCGAGCGCTTGCCGGAAAAAATCACTAACTACAACCCCTACAAAATCGCCGAAACGTTTGAGTTTCCGGAAGAGGGCGTGAATCTTACGGCCCACATGGATCAACTGGAGAAGACCTATATCCTTGAGGCCCTACGCCGAACAAACGGAAATCAGACCAACGCTGCCCAACTGCTCGCCCTTTCAGTTCGATCCCTGCGCCACCTGCTTGATAAGCACGGCATCCGGGGACTCACGGCGCAGATGCGAGACGAGCGAAGAACCTCAGACACAGTGCCCCGTCGGCGAGCCACCGATCCGACGCCTCGGCGTCGCGACGAAGATGAACCGGAAATTGCGGCGACTGCGGGCGAAAGTTAACGCTCCCAAGCTTTCCAAACCGCTTTGACGGAAACCGTCATCGGCGTCCTGACGGTTTTTGTCACTAGCTCACATATCCCAAGTGCTCCCGCCTACGCACCCCTGCAAAACCCTTTCATTTCCGAAGTTTCCTGCTATCCCTGTTCGTGGCACGGGCCTTGTAAATAGCGAGCCCGGACACTTCGCGCTCTGCTCGGCACTACATCGAATGACGAAGCCGTTGGCGCGAGAAACAATTAATTCAACTTTCTCTAAGGAGCACGAATGAACATGAAAACCAACCGCCAAGAGGGCTTCTCACTGATAGAACTCCTCATCGTCGTCGCGATTATCGGTATTATCGCCGCCATCGCCATCCCCAACCTTCTCGCTTCCAGGCGCGCAGCCAATGAAGGCTCAGCCATAGCGTCTGTTCGCACCATTACCAGTGCCGAAGCCACCTACCAGGCCACGACAGGCGCCGGCGCCTATGGCAGTCTAGCTGCCCTGAACACGGCCGGACTTGTGGACTCCACCTTGTCAAATAGCAGCTCCACTAATCCAAAGAGCGGCTACGTTTTTGAGGCTGACCCGGTTGCGGCCAACCCAAATACTGACTACCTGACAACGGCCGCCACAGCAGTTGCCAGCGGTGCGACGGCAACAGGCAGCCGTAACTTCGCATCGGATGCGACAGGAGTTGTTTACTGGGCCGCAGCCAGCACTACTGCCATGACCGCTGCTTCCGGCACACCGATCGGAAACTAGTTAGAACCTACATTGGTTTCTACTCTCCAGACGGGGGCGCAGAGCGTAACGCTCTCGCCCCCTTTTACTTTTCGAGCACAAATGTTTACTTACGTAAAAAAAGCAATGGACCCACTATGGGCTATTGGGATACTGTGGCCCACCGTCCTATTGGTTCCTTATCTCCCCGGTCCACCCAGACCTTCACTGGGTGGATTGGCCTGGCGTCAGGAAATAGTGCTCGCTTTGTTGGTAACATTGACGCTCGCATTCCTGATCAAGCGTTCGTCACCGATCAGGGCAAGATTCACCAACGATGCCTACAGAACCGCGATAGTAGTGACTGGGGCGCTCTTCGCTTTGTGGATAACCGCTTCGGTTTTGTGGGCGCCAAACCCTTACTCAGCGACTCACCTCGCCTTTCAATGGGGAGCCTATCTGACCTTCTTCCTGTTAATACGCATGGTGGCGAAACGGCCGCGCCTATTGCGAGCGTCTCTGTTCGCTCTGGGCTTCGTTGTTTGCTTGCTGGGTATTTCGTGTCTCATTGAATCGTTAACCGGGGCAGCGCTTACCGACCAGTCGCTACGTCAGAATGCCAAACCGCTCTTCCGGGGCTTTAGCGGTTTCAGCGAGACAATGGCAGTTGCCTCCATGATATTTTTTGGGCTCGCTCTCGAGGTCAGGAAGAACCGGATGGCAGGTCTCTGTGGATTGATTGCCCTCGTCGCCTGGCTTGCGACTGTCCAAGCATTGGAGCGGGCCCCGATCTTAGGGGCTGCAGCTGGCCTTCTTCTACTGACCGTTGGCAGCCTCGCTATGCCACGCTGCCGCCCGCGCAACCGGCGACGCACTGGAGTGCTTGCGTTTGCCTTCCTCTCGATAACTGCTTTACAAGTAGCTCCACTCGCATCTCTCTATAGTAATTCGCCAACGCCGCCAACGGCACTTCAGCGTTTTCAAGCCACTTCGCTCACCGAGTCAAACACAAGTGTGCGCCTTTTGTTTTGGGCCACAGGATGGGAAATGTTTCGCCGCCATCCTCTGCTCGGCGTTGGAGCAAACAATTACGAGGTTGCTTTTCCATTGGCACGCGCCCAGTTCGCTGCCTTGCATAAGAATAGTCCGCTCACGGAACTTAACGAGCAGCTACTGACTCAGTACGCGCACAACGAATATGTGCAGATCCTAGCGGAACTCGGCGCCGTTGGCTTTTTACTTTTCTTACTCTTTTGCGTTGCGCTGATTGTGACCTTCTGGCGAGCACTACGCCGGGCGCGACGACCACTACTGGCCCTCGGGGCGGGTTCAGGTCTGTTGGCATTCGCTGTCAGCTCGGGCGCGAGTGCCTTCTCGTTTCGTTGGCTGGGAAGCGGGTTGATTTTCTTTTTCGCAGCTGCGTTGGTTTCGCATTTCGCCTCGACCAACAGACCCCAGAGCGTAGATGTGCCCTCAAGGAGCCTGGCGATAAGAACCATGTCGACGTCTTTTACGTTTGCTTTCCGAAGTCTGGTTGGTGCGCTTGCATTTAGTGTGTTAATGCTTCTTTGGGCGAGTAGTCAGGCGAGCCACAGTGTGATGCATGCCTTGGCCGAAAGAAACCGCTCGCCTGCTGACGCCGAACGGCAATATCTCATGTCACTACGCTTCAACCCGTTCGACGCTGCAACCCACTACGATTACGGTTCCCTGCTGTACCAACAAAAGCGACCAGGTGAGGCCATCTCGCACCTGCGCCACGCGGTGGCGTACGGGGTTAACACCTCAACAAGTTACGCCTTTCTAGCTGCGGCGGAAGAGGCGTCAGGCGATCTTAATGCGGCTGAGCGCACTCTCGCTTTTGCTGCCGGAGTTTATCCGCGTTCCGTTTTCCTGCTGGTACGACACGCGGTCGCTCTTGAGCGTTTGGGACGTCGCGAAGAATCAGATATAGAGTTTTCAGCCGCTATCTTGTTAAACTCACGCGCAGCACGCGGATGGTATCAATTGATGCAATACGACATCGATGAGGCATTCAAAGCTGCCAGGCGGGACTCGGGTATAGCCATACCCGGCGATCTTCTGCCGGAGAATGCTGTTCATATGATCCTCAAGGAAAACGAAAGGCGCCTAAACATTTCGCCGACAAGCGGCTGGCGCGGACGAATGCGTGCCACAGATAACTGATGGCTACCGGCCTTTCCAATAGCGACCACTCTGGCTCTCAGCGCTCAGCAGAGTCGCCTCCTTTTTCTGGCACACTGTCGCGCATCTACTCGATAGGTCGAAACACCTTTCGTGAAGCAGTGCGCGATCGTGTGCTTTACAACCTGGTCCTTTTCGTTCTGCTCTTAACCGGCGCCTCGATCTTCCTCGGCGAACTCTCTGGAGGACAAGAACGAAAAATAATTGTCGACCTAGGTCTCAGCGCGATGCTGCTTTTTGGGGTCTTCATTGCCATCTTTGTCGGAGTGGGATTGGTATACAAGGAGATTGAGCGGCGAACGATCTACGCGATTTTTTCAAAGCCGGTAGGTCGCGGTGAATTCATAGTCGGGAAATACCTCGGCCTCTGCCTGACTCTGCTAGTGAATGTCACGGTGATGGGCGCCGGTGTTTCCCTCGCGCTGATCTACGTGAGCCGAGGCTGGGATCCGCTTGTGGTGAGTATCTGGCCAGCGATCCTGCTTATCTATTTCGAGCTAATGATTTTGACGGCGGTTGCGCTGCTCTTCTCTTCCTTTTCGTCTCCCGCGTTGTCAGCTCTCTTAACGTTTTTTGTCTTTATCATTGGACACTTCAGCTCAGATTTAAAAGATTTGGGCAATTCAATGGGCGGCACCGGCGCTCGTTGGCTCTTTCGCGGGCTATACTATCTTCTGCCAAACCTGCAGAACCTTAGTTACATCACACCAGCAGCCCACGGCCAAACTCCGCCGCCGGCCAGCATTCCCGCGGTAATCCTCTACGCCTTGGTTTACATTGCGATCCTTCTCTCCGTCGCAACTCTTATCTTCCGCAGGCGCAACTTCAAATGAAGCAGGCGAAACTTACCAAAAGCGATGTGGCGTTGGTGCTGATCATTTTGATTGGACTGACAAGCGCTGTCGGCCTCGTGCGTTGGATTGATCGGCATAGACCAGCGACTGCTTCGAACATCGAGGAGGACCGACTCTATCTGAATACTGCGACGGCAAATCGCGTGAGTTTGGGTTTCAAAGGTTTGGTGGCGGATTGGTACTGGATGCGATCACTGCAATACGTAGGGCGTAAATTCCTAAACTTTGAAGGAACAATTCGCTTGGACGATATGGGCCAACTGAACTTGAAACTACTGCCGCCGTTGCTCGACGCAGCAACAACTCTCGATCCTCAGTTCATGGAGCCCTTCCAGTATGCAGCCGTGGTGCTTCCCGCCGTCGACAAGGATGCAGCGATTCGAATTCTCAAAAAAGGTATCGCCGCCAATCCGTCCGCTTGGAAGCTCTATCACAATCTGGGTTTCATTTACTGGCAACAGAAAGACTTTAGCTCGGCGCGAGAAGCCTATGCTCAGGGCGCCGCGATTCCCGGCGCACCCCCCTGGATGGAGGCGATGAAAGCGCGCATGGCCCGAGAAGGCGGTAGCCGCGACACAGCTCGGGAAATTTACACGCGGATGTATGAACAAGCGGCGGACGACAAAGTAAGAGACATGGCACGAAAGCACTTGATGCAGTTGGCTTCCATGGATGAACGCGACGCGTTGCGCCGTGTGATAGAAGCGTATAAAGCTAAAGTCGGGCGTTGTCCTTCGACGTGGCGAGATATGGAAAACGTGCTGCGCGCGCTAAGAGTAACGGTAGATGCAACAGGGGCACCGCTTGACCCCTCCGGCACAGCGTACGTTTTGGTAAAGGACCAGTGTGGCGTAGATCTCGATCCCAAATCTGAAGTTCCTGTTAAGTGAGAGATTCATTGTGAGCACAGTTGTCGAGATAAACAACCTAACTAAGGATTACGAGCTAGGGTTCTGGCGTAAACGGAAAGTGCGCGCCCTGGATAAACTTTCTCTGACAGTTAACCAGGGAGAGATCTTCGGTTTCCTCGGGGCCAACGGCGCCGGCAAGACCACGACGTTGAAGCTACTGATGACGTTGATCTTCCCCACCGATGGCAGCGCGCGCATACTGGGCCATGAGATTTCTGATGTTTCCATGCACAGCCGTATCGGCTACCTGCCCGAGAATCCTTATTTCTATGACTATCTCACCGCCCTTGAATTCCTGAATTTTTGCGGCCAAATCTTCGGCTTTTCAAAGTCTGAGCGAAATAACAGGTCAAAGCAGCTCTTATCGCGGGTCAGGCTGGACGAGAGTAAATGGAACACGCAATTGCGAAAGTTTTCTAAAGGAATGCTACAGCGGGTGGGTTTGGCCCAGGCGCTCATCAACGATCCTGAAGTCGTATTTCTTGACGAGCCGATGAGTGGATTGGATCCGATCGGGAGGCGCGAGGTTCGCGATCTGATTGCCGCGTGGCGGCAAGAAGGCAAAACGATTTTCATGTGCTCTCACATACTGTCCGACATCGAAGTGCTTTGCGATCGCGTGGCGATTCTCAAAGGTGGCCGTCTGGCCCACCTCGGTTATCTTGAAGATCTGCGTAAACAGGTGATGGGTCAGGACGTTCTTGAGATCATTGTTACAGGTACGGAAGCGACAGCGTTGCAACAACACCTGCCAACAGAAGCGTTTAGAATAACGGTGACGCCCGCCGGTCTAAGAATTGAAGTAAATGACGAAAAGGACGTTGATGCGGTGATTGCCGCGCTTAGAAAAACTGGTGGGAAGTTGGTCTCAGTCCAGCCGCTTCGTCAGTCCCTCGAAGAACTGTTTATGAACTGAAAAGCACAACACGATTGTCCGGGCGCACTCTCACCTACTTGAACTTAAACCCGGTTATCTCCATCTTGATGTTGGCTCTATCGTCAGCATCAGTCATGCCCTCGAGTCTTATGTTCACAAGCATCGTACGGTTAGGCTCGAGTTCCGCTTGTTGAGACGTAGGAATAGCCACGACTGTGCGTTCTCTCACCGGCTGGCCCTGGTGGTTCACGACGGATCCTTTTACCTCGATGCCGCTTAGCGTGCGGCCAGTGAAGTTACGGACCGTCGTTTGAAGATTCATGACGATGTCGCCGAGGGCTCGTTTCGCTTCTGTCGCCTCTGGGGCGTCAAGCACGATCTTGGGAGCGTACTCGTTCCACTCCGGCGACCCGGAACGCACAGCACCTTGCAGGACTGGATCACTCGGAGGTGGTCCACTGCTCGCTCTCATTAGAAAATAAAAGAGAGTTGCTAGAACTAGCGCGGCCAGGACCGCCACGATGATGATTATCTTGCGGCTCGAGTCGGCAGGTTCAGATATATTCTTGGGCGTTACCATGAATTGAATGGACCAGATTTTAGTTCGAGCTAGACCAGTTTGCAATCAAGTCAGCGCCAGGACGACACCTTAGACAAGAACCGCCGGGAAAAGTTTCCGCTAATTAAGTATGATAAACAAACCCGCTCAATGAGGCTCCGATAACAACCGACCGACGATTTCCTCGAGCTCCAGGTAATCGATCGGCTTCGTGATGTAAGCGTTGCATCCGGCTGCCAGCGCCTCAGCGTGAAAATCGGCTGTGTCATGCGCCGATACGGCCACGATCGGCACCCCGTCCAGCCCGGGAAAAGTACGAATGCGGCGAGTTGCAGCCAATCCATCGATCACGGGCAGGCTTAAATCCATCAGGATTATCGACGGACGCTCGTTCATGGCGGCTCTGACCGCCTCTTCGCCGTTGATCGCTTCTATGACCCGATAGCCGCTGAGTTCGAGCAGCTTTCTCATCATTTGACGGTTGTCTTCAGTATCTTCAACGAGCAGAACTGTCTCTTCTCCCTCACGGGTCCGCGAGGGAGTCGCCGTTCGATCCTGGGAAGAGTTTGTAGCTGAGTTCAAAATATTATTGCCTCCCAATAGGCGATAGGGCTGTATCACTAGAATACGCAGGGCTTTTTTGTTAAGATCGCGCACCGAAACACGACATATCGACGGCCTCATGTCCGGGCTTATTCGGTACACTGCGCTGGCGCTTTCCCTTCCCCCCATTCCAGCTCGCTGAAGTTAGGACAGATACTCCGGAACCTAAATGAAGCCATTAATGTCCGAATCCCAGGATGAAGAGTCGCTGCAAGCGCTTGGAAGAGCCTCGGTACAGATCGTTCACGATCTCAAAAATCAGTTAAACGGTCTCAAACTCTATGCCACGTTTCTCCGCAAACGAATGGAAAGGAGCGAGCGACCCGCAGATGAGCTGGAAACGGTCAACAAGCTCATCGCCGGATTGGATCGAACGGCTGCAGATCTTTCGATAATTGTACAGTTTGGCCAACCGCTCGGATTGAGAAGACGACCCGGTATCGATTTGCAGAAAACTCTGGAAGCCGTCGCAACAAAGTTGAATGAGTCGTCCCCCGCCACCGGCGCATTGCGAAGCTTAGTGGTAGTTAGCGGCGAGCGTGTACCCCTCGTGGGCGAGTTTGACTCAGATATTTTGTCAGAAGCTCTTAGGTGGATATCGCTCGGTGCGATCAAGATGCTCGGCAGCAAAGCCGAAACCGCCTTACACATTCATTTGAAGCTGGAGACAAATGAAACCCACCGGGAAGGTGTGATTGAGTGGTCCGGATTGGATTCTTTAAGTCACGACCCTTTCCGATCGTTTGCTGGTAGCGACGGAATAAGGATGTCGTTGGCCGCCAGGGCCGTTGAGGCGCATGGGGGTTCGGCGCAACGCGACGACGGCACTTTGCGTGTCCGTCTTCCCCTATCGTCGTGAAACGTGAAGCCCCCGCACAAATTTAACAATAGTTAGAACCACTGGGATCGTTCCAAGGAGGAAGTAGTGGATAGAAGCGAAGTAAGAATCTTAATTGTTGATGACGATGAATCGACGGCCGACTCATTGCGACTGAACCTCGCGGAAGAGGGTTATACGGTCGACACTGCAGCCACAGGAGGACGGGCCATAGAACTTTTCGATCAAGGCGGTCATCACCTCGCGATTTGTGACCTTCAACTTCCCGACATGGACGGCCTCGAAGTGATGCGTCATATCAAAGACGCGCGTCCTAACGCGGAAGTCATTGTTGTCACGGCCCATGGTTCAACAACGAAAGCAGTGGAAGCAACGAAAGCGGGTGCTTTTGATTTCGTCGATAAGCCATTGAATTTTGAAGAACTCGAGTTGCGCGTGCAGAACGCGTTGAAGCATCGTGAGCTAGTGGCTGAAAACGCCAATCTGCGGCGACAGCTTTCAACTCGCTCCGAGTACTTCAATATTATTGGCGGAGCTAAATCGATGCAGACGATTTACGAAACAATAGAATCGGTAGCCAAGTCTGACGCAAACGTTTTGATTGTCGGCGAATCAGGGACCGGCAAAGAGCTCATCGCCAACGCGATCCATTACCAGTCGTTGCGCTCGAAAAAGCCTTTTATCAAGGTAAACTGCGCGGCGTTGCCGAAAGAACTGATTGAATCAGAGCTGTTCGGCCACACCAAAGGCGCCTTCACGGGGGCACATGCAGACAAAGAAGGCCTGGTGCAACATGCGGCAGGCGGTTCATTAATGCTCGATGAGATTGCGGAAATGCCTGTTGAACTGCAGCCTAAGCTTTTGCGTGTTTTGCAGGAGCGAAGTTATCGGAAGATCGGATCTGAAAAGACGTATGCAGTCGATTTCCGTCTCATCTCTTCAACTAACCGCCCTCCGGCAGACGCAATTCGTGACGGCCTGCTGCGGGATGATCTGTTTTATCGAATCTCCACAATCACCATTCACGTGCCGCCTTTACGTGACCGTAGTGAAGATATCCAACTGCTGACCGAGCATTTCCTCCACATGTATGCCCAGAAATATGACCGCGGCATTACCGGAGTTTCGCAGGCGGCATATCAACGACTGTTTGGACATGCGTGGCCCGGCAATGTCCGCGAACTGCAAAACGTGATTGAGCGCGCTGTGTTGCTGGCGAAAGGAACTCGGATCGAACCGGTTGATTTGCCTTTTGATAATGGGTCGCTGCCCGAGGGTTCGCCGGCAGGAGTCGCCTGGGATGTACCACCCAATATGACGCTCGAAGATATCGAGCGCCTGGTAATCGAGAAAACTCTTCAACGCACCGGCGGTAATAAGCAGGCGGCGGCTAACCTGCTCGGTATCTATCGCCCGCGACTGTACAGTAAGATACGAAAGTACAACATTGACGTGGCTTCACTGATGTCGGCTTAGTAATGCTATGACAGAACCGAGAACTGAGCGCGGTAGCGCCGGGTGCCTGAAGCCACTTGATTACTTAAGTCAAGCGAAGCGGATACTGAATGAAGTAGCCGCTCGCATCCAGCGCTACCGCGCTTCTTCGCTATCTGCGCGTCGCAGACGAGCAAAGCTACTCGGTTCTGTAATGTTCTGCGCTGAACTAATTCTTTGATGAAGTTAGGCACTCCTCCTCTAATTCAAGGGCGACTGCAGAGCATTGATGCCTTACGCGGTATTGCAGCTCTTGGTGTAGTGCTCTATCACGCAGTACTCCAAACCCAAAATGGTGTGCCTCAGAATCTTTTCCAATGGCCCGTCAAGCTTGGCGTATTTCTTAGTTCACTGGGTTACATCGGTGTTTTTCTCTTCTTTGTCATTTCCGGATTTTGTATTCACTTGCAGTGGGCCAGGACGCGCGCTGCAGGAGGTACGCCGACAATACGGTTCGGCTCTTTCTGGAAACGCCGTTTTCTTCGCCTCTATCCGCCTTACATTATTGCGCTGGTCCTGTTTCTGCTTCTCGCCGCACTAGGCAGTGGCATCGACGTCACGCACTTCTTTGTCTACGACGTCGTGATGCATCTCCTGATGCTTCACAACCTCGACCCCCATACTTGCTACAGCATCAACGGCGTTTTCTGGACCCTGGCTGTAGAAGAACAACTCTATCTAGCTTATTTCTTATTGCTGTTTCTCCGAACGCGTTGGGGATGGGGGCCAACCCTGATTGTTTGTGGGTTGACGCGCGTCGGTTGGTTCTTTTTTGGCCATGCATTTTGGTTAACAACCGGCGTCGGCATTCCTGTTCCCGAGGCTGCGGCGTCGCATTGGTTCACCTGGGCGCTAGGCGCACTCGCGGTGGAAGCAATGTTTGGCCTGGTCCAACTGCCGAAATGGTGTCGTAACTTATGGCTCGGTGGTCTGGCGATTGTGGTTGCGTCAGCGATGTCGGTGCTCTTGCCGTATACCCCGAAAGACACCCTTCTCCACGATGGATCATGGATGCTGATGCATCCGATGTGGGGATTTGGGTTCTTTGTGCTGGTGAACCGAGCCGTGCAGGCAGAAAGGTCGTGGGTAACAAAACTGTATAAGCCCCGTCTGGTAACAGTTGCCGCGACCATCGGAGTGTTCTCTTATTCACTCTATTTGACTCACGAACTAGTGATCATACAGTCGTGGAGATTCACGATTCACTGGCTGCCCCCGATGTTGAACACGCTGCTGGTTACGGTGCCTGCTACGGTCGCTTTTGCCTGGCTGTTTTATAGATTCTGCGAGAAGCCCTACATGAGGAAAGCCGGTCAGAAGGCGGCGCAGCGAGAAGAAACCAAATCACCGATCTTTGTTCAGAGCAACCCGCCGCTGGTTGATGAAGCCTAGCCAACAGAGGTCAGAAGTCAGCGGTCAGAAGTCAGAAAACGAGGGTTGAGTTTTCTGACCTCCGATCTCTGACCTCTGTCTTTACTCCACCTGGTACGTCGCCACACTCGTCGGTGTCTCATAGCAGCGCACTTTATAAATCTGTACTCGATCGTCGCCTACCTTCGAGGCAACACGCTCCAGAATGTACTTCGCCAGATTTTCAGCCGACGGCTGTAACTCAACAAAAGGATCGAGCTCGTTTATGTTACGGTGATCCAGGTATTGGACCACTTCGTCTGCGGCCGCTTTCAGCTCCACGAAATCAACCAGCAAGCCGATGTTGTCTAACTCATTCCCGCGGGCATAGATCTCGATCCGGTAATTATGCCCATGCAGGTTCTCACACTTCCCTTTATAGCCGCGCAGTTGGTGCGCGCTCGAGAAGTTTCGTTCGATCATTACCTCAAATTGTCCAGCCATGTTTAGTCCAAAGTCTAAAGTCCAATGGTTAAAGTCACAAGGCGATTAACCAGAAGAAA
Source organism: Pyrinomonadaceae bacterium (assembly GCA_035630655.1). Lineage (GTDB taxonomy): Bacteria > Acidobacteriota > Blastocatellia > Pyrinomonadales > Pyrinomonadaceae > PSRF01. The sequence goes on along the minus strand of DASQKG010000172.1, from coordinate 4,149 downwards.
GCCTAAGAGGCTAACTCAACCTTAGAAAAGGTCGGCGTCGTTTCAACGTCAAAGATTGTGGCAATATCTTCAATACGAGACGTCACCCGACAAGCGGGCAAACTCTTGAGGAACAACCGACCATAGCTCTTGGTCGTTAATCGCGGATCGAGCACCGCAAGGACGCCTTTGTCGGTCGTACTCCTGATCAACCTTCCTAACCCCTGCTTCAGAGTAATAATCGCCTGCGGCACACTGTATTCAAAGAAACTCGATCCGCCTTCGTCCTCAATGTAGCGCTGGCGCGCGGCCACAATCGGATCCGTCGGCACCGCGAAAGGAATCTTATCGATAATCACACAAGACAGCTGTTCGCCGCGGACATCGACGCCTTGCCAAAAACTGGAGGTTGCAAACAGCACCGCATTCTGCGTTTGCTTGAACCTTTCGAGTAACCGGCCTTTTGATGCTGTACCTTGCAACAAACAAGGGTATTCGATCTCCGGCATCGCCAGGTCATACAAAGACTGCATTCCCTTCAGGCTTGTCGACAGTACGAATGCACGGCCTTCAGTCGCGTTGACGATCTTGACTACTTCAGCCGCAGCGGCTGCAGCCCATTCACGGGAACGAGGATCAGGCATCTTTGGCGGTAGATACAAGAGCGCCTGAGTCGGGTAATCGAAAGTTGATTCCGCGATCAAGTCGTCGGCCGTGTCCAAACCCAGACGTTCACGTATGAACGAAAAGTTGCCGGCACTGGAAAGCGTCGCGGACGTCAAAACCACCGTATCGATTTTCTCAAACAGTTTGTCTTCCAGAATCGCGGAAACATCGATCGGTGATGCGCGTAGGAAGAATCCGCGGCCGCGGCGCTCCGTCCAATAGACAAACTTCTTGTCCTGTCCGGTCACAATAAACTGCAAGTCAAACTTGATCTGACGAATGCGTCGTACGAGGTTCTCGACTTCGGCAGGTTTGTCCTTGAGCGCATCGAGGGTTGTCTCCAATCGCGCCAGGGCGCCATCGAATGACACGTAAAGATCGCCGAGCGGAGTGGCTTCCATTTCCCCATCTCCGTTTCTGCGTGCAAAACTGCCTGGAATTATCGGAAAACGTCCTTCTTCGCCTCGACCGTCGCGAAATCCCATCCAGAAGTTGTCTGCGAGTCGCATCACCCGCGCCGATGTTTTCGTGATCTCGCGATCCGCTCCGGCATCTTCGAAAGGCACGGCGCTAATATCGCGAATCAAATCGTCAATCTGATAATTGGAGACCTGTGCTCCGAAGTACTCGGAGGCGACGTCTTCAATAAGATGGGCCTCATCGAGGATGACGGCAGAATAATCCGGCAGCACACTTCCGTACATGCTGTTGCGCAGTGCCAGGTCGGCGAAGAACAAATGGTGGTTGACGACAACGATATCGGCATCTTGCGCGCGGTTGCGCATGCGCGTAATGAAGCACGGATCAAAGTCGACGCACTTCTGGCCGATACAGGTTTCGGAACGAGCATCGATGTGACGCCAGAACGAAAGCCACTCGGGAAGATTCGCCAGCTCCGCGCGATCACCAACCTCGGACGCCTTGGCCCAATGTGTGACCTCATCGAAGTAATCAACTTCGTCCAGACCTTCCAGCACCGGCGAACTCTCCGCGCGCCCCAATCTATTTAGGCAAACGTAGTTGTTCCGTCCCTTCATGTAGGCCGCTTTGAAACTCTTAGGCAGTACACCCTGGAGAAACGGGATGTCCTTCTCCATCAATTGTTCCTGAAGGTTTTTGGTTCCAGTGGAAATGATGACGCGGCCACGTCCCCCCAGCGCCGCAGCCACTGCAGGAACGAGGTAAGCGAGCGTCTTCCCCGTGCCGGTCCCAGCCTCGACAATCAAATGACGGCGTTCCTCAAACGCACGCATCACCGCCTGCGCCATTTGAATTTGGCCAGGACGATGCTCGTAGTCGGGATGGCTCTGAGAAATCAGACCTTCTGGGCCAAAGATTTCATTCATGGTAGCCGGCGTTGAGTCTTGATTCGAGGCAATACTGAGTTATCTAATCGGCGCCCATCGCTTCCGGTTGATGTGCGCGTTTCATGCGTTTCGCATAAAGAGGAAAGCGGGCTGTCAACTCTACTACGCCTCGCTGCACTTTGCTCTGCACTTCTTCCGATTCCGGCGCATGAATTATCTCGGCTATCAACCGCCCTATCTCTCGCATCTCTGCTTCTTTCATTCCACGCGTCGTGACCGCCGGAGTGCCGATGCGCAGGCCGGAGGCGACAAAAGGTTTGTTTTGGTCAAACGGAATGGTGTTTTTGTTGACGGTGATGTGCGCGGCCTCAAGCGCTTTCTCGGCGACTTTACCGGTAATTCCCTTTCCGTCCATCCAAACGTCCACCAGCATAAGATGATTGTCGGTGCCGCCGGAAACAAGACGCAGCCCCTGCTCCTGCAGTTCATTTGCCAGCGCCTTTGCATTGGCCAAAATCTGCCGCTGATACTCCTTGAAGTCATCTCTCAAAGCTTCTCCAAACGCCACTGCTTTAGCGGCGATGATGTGCACGAGTGGACCACCCTGAACGCCGGGAAATAACTTTCGATCAATCTCCTTTGCGTGCTCTTCCTTGCAAAGTATTAATCCGCCACGTGGACCACGCAGCGTCTTGTGCGTTGTGGTCGTAACGTAATCCGCGTGAGGCACGGGCGACGGATGAAGACCAGCGGCAACTGGTCCGGCGATGTGAGCAATATCGGCAAACATGCGGGCGCCCACGCTCTGCGCAATTTCGCCGATGCGTTTGAAGTCGATGATGCGCGGGTAAGCCGAGGCCCCACAAACGAGCAGTTTTGGCTTGTGTTCTTCGGCTATGCGTTGCAACTCGTCGTAATCGATTTGTTCAGTCTCGCGCGATACGCCGTAATCGGCGACCTTATAACTCATGCCCGAGAAGTTCATTGGATGACCATGTGTGAGATGGCCACCATGGGAAAGATTCATCCCGAGTATCTGATCGCCATACTGAATCGCGGCGAGGTAGACGGCCATGTTTGCCTGAGCGCCGCTGTGCGGCTGAACGTTCGCGTGGTCAGCCCCAAAGATTTGTTTGGCGCGATCGATGGCCGTTTGTTCGACGACGTCGGTCCACTCGCAACCGCCGTAGTAACGCTTCTTTGGATAACCTTCCGCGTACTTGTTAGTGAATACCGATCCGGCGGCTTCAAGCACAGCTTCGCTGACGAAATTCTCGCTGGCGATTAGCTCAAGGCCATCAGCCTGACGCGCGACTTCATTATCGATCGCTTCGGAAATTATTGGATCAACTTCGACGAGTGATGCATTTCGTAGGTCATCCATGAATCTCGGGTCCTTTGATCTTTGTCCTTGGAGAGCTGTGCTTGAACGTCGTGCTGTTTTTACGTCAACGCCCTTCCTAACGGTCGGGCTACCGCCCCGTTTGCTGAGCCTTCTGCTTACTGCCTACTGCCCGGAGCCTTCTATCTTCGCGACGCGATCGGCGTGACGGCCGCCTTCGAAGTCCGCATCAAACCAGGCACGAACAATACCCGGAATCTGATCTTGTGGGGTGGTCCGTGCTCCGATGGCGAGGACGTTTGCGTCGTTGTGTTGCCTCGCAAGTCTCGCCGTCTCCTCGGACCATGCGACCGCAGCACGCACACCGGGCACCTTGTTCGCCGTAATCGCCATGCCTGTACCGGAACCGCAGACCAGAAGGCCCTGATCAACGCGCCCGCCGGCAACTTCTTCCGCGACCTTTCGCGCATAATCAGGATAGTCAACGGAGTCTTCCGATACCGTTCCCAGGTCCTCAAACTCGAGTCCCATGTCATGCAGCAAAGGCTTCAGCTTTTCCTTTTCGGCAAAGCCCGCATGATCGCTGGCAATCGCGATTTTCATGAAACGAATCCCCGTGAAACTCAGTTGAAGAGCAGCAGTTGATGGTACATCACGATATGAGTGCTCGCAAACGCGAGACATCGCGAACGACCGTAACGCAAACTGTTAGTTTGCGGACCTTATAAGCAAGCTAGCCGAGTGTTCACCGCGAAACAAACGAACAGTTTGCTTTACTTGAGATCGAGTACAATCCGGCTATGCCAACGTACCTTGACGTAGCAAGCTGGGCCCGTCGCGATTTGTTTAATTTCT